>JARGGF010000225.1 GCA_029210905.1 Bacteroidales bacterium
AACTCCTTTTCAATTTAATTATTACGAGTATGAAGATTTGCTCGCTGAAATAAAAAAATCAATTAAAATTTCAGAAAATGCTAAGGCTTACCAATCGGGGCTAAATTTAATTAAAGATGAAATCCTTGCAGCATTTCCAAATGAAAAATTAAAACAAGAATATTTCGAGGTTCTTCTGGAATTTGAAACCCTTACAAAAAAGGCACAACAAGCTTCGGGCAAATATATTGAGGTTGCCAATAAGGAATACGACAAAAAAGCCTTTCTTCAAAACCTGGGGAGCAGAACAATATCCCTTTTTAACAAAAAAGTAGCAGCAATACACCGGCAAAAAAAAGAAATATGGAAAGCCTATATCAACCTTAGTTTTAAATTTCAATACATCGATTTCTTAAACATAGAATTACCTCAATATCAATGCTTTAAACTCTTTTCGGAGGTAGACAGCTTTTTAAATAAGCTTCACGATAATGTAACAAAATGTATTGCTGATTATCCCGATTTTTGGAAGTTTCAGGAATGGAAAAGGTATTTCTATTCAAATTCGGAAACGCATCAGCAATTAATATCAACTTTGCTCAAATTGCCATTAGAAAAGAAAGAAGCTGCCTTTAAAAGCTGGTATTTTAATGAAAGCCTAAAAAAGATATTTTATGAGCAAAAACTGGAGCCAGTTTATGATGATTTACAAGAATATATAAAATTAAAAGAAGATTTGAGGCCACTTCAGCAAAAAAAGATTTCAAATTACTGGCATCAGCAGCAACAAAATGCCATTTTAGCATTTCAGCAACAGACTGGTAACATAAAACGTCTATATAACTATCGAAAAAACAAAGAATTCGGAAGAAAAAATGCTTTACGAAAAATAATCAATGCCGACTTCGATTTATTTTCTGGTTTTTTCCCCGTAATATTAACAAATCCGGTGGCTTGCAGCTCGGTTTTACCAATGAAAAACAACTTATTCGACATTGTAATTTTTGATGAAGCCAGTCAACTTAGAATAGAAGATACCTACACTGCCTATTTACGAGGCGCCTATAAAGTTATTTCCGGCGACAGGCACCAAATGCCACCTTCAAGTTATTTTCAGAGTGGACAGGCCATAAGTCTTGATTCAGGAAATGAAGAAGAATTTGAAGAAAGTGCCTTTTTAGCCGAAAGCGAATCCCTGCTTGAATTTGCAGAGGAAAATACAATTAAACAAACCTTGCTTGAATTTCATTACCGCTCGCGACATCCCTATCTTATCGATTTTTCGAATGCAGCCTTCTATGGAAACAGACTCATTCCAATGCCCGCAGTTTTAAACTATAAACCCATCCATTTCAAACATTTGGAAGGGATATACAAAGATGGTGTGAATATTATTGAAGCCCAGGCAGTTGTTGATTTACTGGCGAACCAGGTTGAGGCCAATGAAAGTGGTCAGATGCCTTCTGTAGGAATTGCAACAACCAACCTGTATCAGAGAAATTTAATCTGGGATAAGATATCTGAGAGGGCATTTAAAGATCAGGAATTTTCCAGAAAAATTTCCCAGTTAAATGCAAATAATTTTTTTGTTAAAAATCTTGAGAACATACAAGGTGATGAACGCGATATTATCATTATTTCAACCACTTTTGGTTTGGATGAAGAAGGTAATTTCCGACAAAATTTTGGCCCACTCAATCAGGCTAATGGCTATAGGCTGCTGAATGTAATTATCACCCGTGCAAAGAAAAAAATGTTTGTCTGTACATCAATTCCAGGTGCAATTTTTTCAAATTATAACCAACTAATCGAAGAAAAAGGAAATAATGGCAGAGGCATTTTTTATGCCTATTTAGCTTATGCTCAGGCAATTGAACTTGAAAATGAAAATGAACGAAAAAACATATTATCCTTTTTAAGTGCCCACTGTAAAGAAGCAAACACTGGAAAAAATAATAGCAAATTATCGAGCCCTTTTGAACAATCCATTGCAAATTATCTGAGTAATCAGATTGATGGACAAAGGTTTCGCTTAAATTACCAGTTTGGAGGTTTTTTTATTGATATGGCTATTTTATCCAAACAATTGGAAACAAAAAGTATTGCATTAGAATGTAATGGAGCTGAAAACTTCGAAATTGATGAAGCTTATTGTCACCTGCATTACCGAAAAAAAATACTTGAATTGTATGGTTTTGATTATCAATACCTTTGGTCTTTGGAATTTTGGCAAAATACTAGAGAAAGTTTCGAAAAGCTGCTGGAAAATACAAAAAAATAACCTTTAAATTTATATTAAACCTTATTTCATATTATTTGACCAAATAAAAATTAATAGTTTGTTAACATCCAAAAAGACTAGGTAAAACTAGCATTACAGCGCATTGATATAGAACATTTTAATAAAAAATGATTTTTTTTAATAAAATTGATGGATGCTATCATTTTTTGATATACTTTTGTCACGTTTCTAAAAATAAAATAAAATGAAAAAATTAATCATCTCAATGGCTGTTGCCGGAATGTTTGCTTTAGTTGCATGTGGATCAGGTGTTGATCAAGCAGAACAAGCAAGACTAGATTCTTTAATGCAAGATTCAATTATGAAAGCTCAAGCTGACTCAATTGCAGCAGTAGAGCAAATCAAAGCTGATTCTATAGCTAACGCTATGGCTGCTGATACAACTGCTGTTGTTGAAGAAGGAGAATAGTAGTCTATTCCTGCTAGCAAATTTATTTAAAAGGCTGTCTCTTACCTATTGAGACAGCCTTTTCTTTTGAATATCAACCAGATACACGGCCTATTTTTCCCTCCACTTAGCCCAGCCTAATCCGCTAAAGTATTGTTTCAAGGCTGTATGCTTAACACCAATAGGTTTTAGTTCATTATTGACAGTAATAAGTTTTTTCCGTTCGTCAACAAATCTTTTTGTGCGATCAAGATAAAATTCTCGAAGTTCTGTCATGTTTTTTATTGCAGTTGCCTGATCTTTCAAAATACTTGCATCACTCTCGGCAGTGGTATACCAGTCCATTACTTTTCTTGGAATATCAAGGGGCCCGAATATGTTATTGGGATCATAGATGGTTAGAATATCTTCGGCACCAGTTGGAATACTTGTTCCCCAATTGATATAATTTTTAAATACAGAACGGAGAATATTTGCAGAAAAGGTCATTTGCTTATTCAATAACATATCATTGATTTTCTGTGCATTATCCTGGCTAATTAAAAAGTTTTCCTTCCATTTAGCGCTCATAGCGTTTATTTTATCCAGGTGCTGCATGCTGATATCTGTTGGCAGACCAATAAAAGTAATTTCACAATTAAACTTAGCGTCCTTTTGTTTCTTTTCAGAAATCAGTTTTTTTACATCGGCAATAACATTTTTCAGATTACTAATTTGCATATCAGCATTCGTAAAGTCTTTCTTTTTCAGATAGTTTTCAGTTAGTTTGTAAAATTTTTGAATGTCATCAAGTCTGTTACGTACCGAAAAATCTTCCGTGCCTTTGGCCACAATATTTGTTGATGAATACCAGGAACCAGACTCCTGTTCAATAACTAAATAAAAAGTTGCTGTACCATCATCGGACTCATCCTTTTCTGTTTTACCTGCCGGCGTATTACGCACATAATGCCAGTTTGCTTTCGATTGAACCTTAAGGAATACTTTTGAATAATCGCCCTCTGGAATTTGAATATATGCTTCGCGCTGCAGGTTTTTATTGGTCGAAATCATTTCAATTTTGACTTTCTCACCAGAGGTGAATTTTGCAAATTCGGAAGTTAAGTTCCATTTGCCCCTGAACTGTCCATTATTGATATTAAAAGACATCCCGTTTTCACCTGAAGATTCAATCACCGTATTTTTGCCAACGTTAGCATATTTCTGAGGATTGGAGCAGTAGTCTCGTTTTCCTCCCATTAATATGGCTTCAACTTTTATGCGCTCTCCCTGCCTGACAACAATTTCGGCACCTTCGGTATACTCTGTGCCATTTACTTTAAGTATAACAAATGGTTTTCGCGGTGGATCTGCTGAGAACAACAAGTTTGCCATCAACAACATCAAAACAAATAAAGTTATCTTTTTCATAATTAAAGGGTTTTATATAAACTAATTAATATAATGTTATTGAACCGATTAAACAATTCAGAAACACATATCTAATTTACAAAATGATTTTTAAAAAAGTGATGAACATGTCAAAATTTTAGGGGTAAAAAAGTAAATTTGTTGTGGACCCTTTTTTATTGTTTTAAGGTACACATCAGGATAATGGTTTTGTTACTGAAATAAATACTCAAAATGATTATTGCAGCCAGATTGCAACAGACCATTCCATTTCCGTCGAAAGCTGAAACGAACTTGCCTCTGAAACGACAGCATCAAACCAGAGACCTAATTTTCAAGCAAATATGCTCCTCTTATTCTTGTAACAGCATTTCCACCAAATAATACCTGTGCATGGCTTTCTGATTGGAGTATCTTTATTTTCACCACATTGGGATGTTCGAAGTTATTGTTTTGTTCAATTCTGATGGGCTCCCCATTCCAAAAGCGCTGTTGCAGCAGATAATAACCGATGGCCGAATTGCCTGAACCTGTGGCAGGATCTTCAAGGTAACCAAAAGTTGGTGCAAAAACACGTGAACGGATAAAATTTTCTTTATGGGCTACTTCTTTACAAAAAAGTGCGATAATATCAATTGAATGATCTTTGCAAAATTGTTTTAACTTCTGTTCATCAGGATTTAGTTTTAGTAAGGTTTCCAATTTATTTATTGGTAAAACCAAAGTCTGCAATCCTGCATTGATTAACTGAAAAGGATATCGAATATCTATCTCATTAACAGATAGTTGCAAATGTTCAAAAATTTGCATTGGAGGAATTGCACAATCTTTTATTAGCGGTAATGGGGCAGCAATATATACAACATCTTCAGAAACAATCTCGTTATAAACCATCAGTTTACCGACATTGGTATCAATAATAATCTCTTTTTTGCTTAACAATTCCCCGTTGCTCTTAATAATATTGTACATAATACCAATAGTGGCATGCCCACAAAAATCAACTTCACGCTCAGCAGAATAATACTTCAATTTAAAACTTTGATCGGAAAGAGGGCTGATAAAACCAACTTCATTAACAAACCCCTTCAGCTGCTTTGCTATATGAAGCATTTCCACGTCAGATAAATCAGCTAATTTTTCAAGTTGTATACATGCCGCCGGATTGCCTGTTGATTTTCCCTGGGCAAAGGCATCAAATTTTTCAAATATTAGATTTTTCATAGTGTTGTTTGAAATTTGTCTACTGGTATATTTGTGTATTTGTGTATTAGTTTATTATAAGAATCAGCTTAGCTTTATAAGAATCAGTATACCAATACACCAATTTCAAATACACTAATACACCAATTTCAAATACACTAATACACCAATTTCAAATACACTAATATACTAATTTCAAATATACTAATATACTAATTTCAAATATACTAATACACCAATTTCAAATATACTAATTTCAGATACCCTAATTTCAAATATACAAGTATACTAATTTCCAATTAATATGTTTTACCATTGAATATTCTTTTCGATGAACCGAATAAGTTTGTTCGCCATTTCGCGCTGTTCATGGATTTTTGGATGGCCTGGAGTATCTTTATAAGGTACAAAAAAAGTGTAAATATTTGGATCGTTCATAAAATCAACTGCTTCCTGCACGTAACCTGGCCATGGAGAACCTATTTTTGTAATACTCATATTACCCAACATACAAATAATGTGAGCATTGGGATATTTATCGCGTAAAGAAGTTACAAATTGAACATAGGCACCAACAATATCAGTTTCTTCCGGCGGTTTCTTTCCTTCATAACGAGCCTGAAACTCTTTACTTTTAGGCATTTTAACCAGCCACGAATCGTTCTGAAACAGATTAATTACCACTATATCAGGCTGGTACACTGAGAAATCCCAAAAAGAGCGTGAAAGATGAGGGTTGGTAAGCTGATAAATTTCGGGCATTATCTGCGGCACCCAGCTCATCATAATGCCAATACCACTGCGCACAATGTAATGACATTCGGCATCGAAATGCCTCGCTGTGAAAGCTGCATAAGTGAAATAATTGTTGGTATAGATACTATCAGATCGGTCCTTTCCCGAAAAATCTTCCACTCCGTATCCTGCTGTGATGGAATTTCCATAAAACTCCATTTTTCTTTTTTTTCCGGGAGGTGGATTACTGATTTCAGTGCCCCTTTCAGTAATAAAACCATAAAAAGTGGTAGTGCCTCGATTCCATTCAGTCCGTTTATATATTTTAATATTATGCAGTGTATCAGGTAATTTGGTGGCCAGGACATATTCCTTTTTTGAAGTATCAGGCCGCAACAGCCTAAAACTGTCATTATCTAAAATCACATTATAGTAATTATCGCCTTTATCATCCTTAAAAATGCCATTGATACCTGTGCCATTAAAGTTAATTTCAATCTGCGAACCAGGCCAATAAAGTTCTGTTAATGAATCTTTTGCGCCAATTCGACCCTGATAGTTAATTTTATTGCTATTTGCCGGAATAAAAGTGGTGTAGGTTGTATTTTCCTGACAAGAAATACTAAAAATAAACAGAAAATTAAGCAAAATCAGGTAATTGATCTTCATCATTTACAAAGGCATATAAAAAATCCAGCCTGCAATATAGTAATTATTTGTTTTTGGCAATACCATGCATGGGTGAAAATGGTTATAAGTTAATGGTTATTGAGTTATTTGTTAATACTACTTTGGTAAATTGAGCTGAAAAACGAAAAATCAACCTAATTTACCCCAGCCCTAAAGGGAGTTAGATTGATTTTTCTGCTTCTCCCTTTAGGGTTCGGGATAAAAAAGTAGAAAAATCAATTCGTACACTAATTTAACTAAGTAGAATTAATTCCCGAATATGAATAACAACTATCAAATAACAATTAACAATTAACCTTTAACAAACAACAATTAACCTTTAACAAACAACAATTAACATTTAACAATTAACAAATAACATTTAACAATTAACAAATAACAATTAA
>JARGGF010000226.1 GCA_029210905.1 Bacteroidales bacterium
ACCTCCCATCACAGATTTTCGCTGCACCAGTTCACGGGCTTTACGAGCCGCGTGTCTTGCTGTTGCTGCAAGAATCACTTTTTGAGCAATAGCTTTTGCATCTTTAGGGTTTTCCTCAAGATAATATTTTAACATATTGCTTACTGCCTGATCAACTACCAGGCTGATATCAGAGTTTCCTAATTTAGTTTTGGTTTGACCTTCAAATTGAGGTTCCTGGACTTTAACGGATACTATTGCAGTTAGACCTTCCCTGAAATCATCACCATTTATATCAAATTTTAATTTATTCAGCGCACCTGATTCCTCAGCATATTTTTTTAATGTTCTTGTCAGGCCCCTTCTAAATCCGGAGAGGTGTGTACCCCCCTCAATAGTATTAATATTGTTAACGTATGTATGTACATTTTCTCTGAAGGATGTATTGTATTGCAAGGCAATTTCTACTGGAACTTCATTAACTTCAGTAACAATGTGCATGATGTTATCAGTAAGCTTTTCCCTGGAAGCATCAAGGTATTCAACAAATTCTTTCAAGCCCTCTTCAGAAAAAAAGTTTTTGCTTCGGAAATTACCATCTTCTTTAACTTCCCTTTTATCAGTAAGAATAAGCTTTATCCCCTTATTTAAGAAAGCAAGCTCTCTTAGTCGGGCTGCCAGGATGTCAAATTTATATTCTGTTGTGGTAAAAATCCCATCATCAGGCAAAAATGTTATTTCAGTTCCTGTTTCATCAGTTTCACCAATTTCTCTTATGTCGCCCAATGGCTGACCTATTTTAAATTCTTGCTGAAATATTTTTCCATCGCGTTTAATGGTAGCTTTTAGATTTGTTGAGAGTGCATTTACACAAGATACACCAACTCCATGAAGACCACCAGAAACCTTGTATGAATCTTTATTAAATTTTCCTCCGGCATGTAAAACTGTTAATACTACCTCAAGAGCAGATTTTCCTTCCTTCTCCATGGTATCGACAGGAATACCACGTCCATCATCTACTACGGTAATAGAATCATCCTCGTTTATTGTAACCTCAATATGGCTGCAATATCCTGCAAGTGCTTCATCTATAGAGTTATCAACAACCTCATATACTAAATGGTGCAATCCACGTTCTCCTACGTCACCAATATACATGGCTGGTCTTTTTCTTACTGCTTCAAGACCCTCTAATACTTGTATACTGTCTGCAGAATAGCCATTACCATTTTCAATTGTTTTTCCGTTTTCTTCTTTCATCACTATAATTAATTTTTAATAAGCCGCCTGCCTGATAACTATTTGTATTAATAGAACAGAAGTCAGACAGGAGCACAAAAATAGTCTATTTTTCCTAGTGTTTTATGTATTTTTACAACAACTTATCAACTAATATTGTGAAAAAGTATTAAAAATATGTTTATTTGAATTACTAATACTTAAGTATCATTATATCAGTATGATACAGGGGATGATTTGATTTAATAAAAAGCATCGGTAGTTTTAATATTGGACTAATATTTCTAAATATTGTGGTTTATTTAATTTTTACTCAAAATTGCATACATATTTAACGAAGTAATTAAGTTTTTATTGCTATTGTTGACATTATTTTTACCTTAGAAACCTGTTTTTTACTAAATTGGCTGCCAAATTTAATTTTATTTATAGATGAATAACCCTGTAATCCATACAAAAAAATTATCAATTGTTCAGGATAATAAAACTATCCTGCAAAATGTTGATATTGAGCTTCATGAAGCTGAACTTACTTACTTAATTGGAAAAGTTGGCAGTGGCAAAACAAGTCTTATAAAAACGCTTTATGCCGATCTTCCTATCGGTTCAGGAGGCGCTGGGGTTAATAATTTTGAACTTGAAAATTTATCTCCAAAAAATATTCCTTTTTTGAGAAGAACCATTGGAATTGTTTTTCAGGACTTTAAACTATTGATAGACAGAAATGTGCATCAAAACCTGCAATTTGTTCTTGAAGCAACAGGATGGAAGGATATTGAAAAAATTAACCATAGAATAAAAGAAGTCTTACACGAGGTAGATCTTGAAGTAAAGGAATTTAAAATGCCAAATGAATTGTCAGGAGGTGAACAGCAACGGGTTGTTATTGCTCGGGCACTGTTAAATCAACCACCTCTCATTTTGGCTGATGAACCAACAGGAAACCTGGATCCTGAATCGTCAAATCAAATCATGCAAATATTAAAGGCAATTACCAGAAAGGGGAGCTGTGTGCTGGTAGCAACACACCAATATAATTTAATTAAGCAATTTCCGGGACGTGTTTTACGGATTCAGGACAATCAAATTGATGAGATTGATGTTGATGAAATTTGACCTAATGATTATACAAATAGTTCTTGTTTTATAGTAAATTTTGATAAATGTTAAATAATTTATATTCTTCGTTTTCCCAGTAATATTTTGATTTACAGGCTTCAATATTTTTTTTAAAATGTAGTATCAAGTCATTATCATAGATTAATTTTTCAATTTTCCTAAGAAGTGTTTCAGGTTCAAAGCTGTCGGTTAAAAGGCCAATATCTTCGTTTTCCACTATTTTCTTTATTTCAGGGAGTGATGATGCCAAAACGGGGACTCCTGCCCTTATAAAATCAAATAAACGGTTTGGTAATACAAAATGATAGCTTAAGCTTATATCCTCCTGTAAAACTAATCCGATATTTGCTTTTTGCGTTAGTTGATTTAATTTTTCGAGTGGCAATTTCCCCACAAAAATGACTTTTTTTTCAACTTTTTGTAGGGTAACTTGCCTATGCAGTTCTTCTTCAATTCCTCCACTTCCTGCAATTACGAAGATTGCATCATTTATCTTATTCATCACATTGATAACGTGCTCAATTCCACGTCCAATATTTAGAGCTCCCTGATACAGAATTATTTTTTTGTCGGAAGGAAGTTCTAAATTAAGGTCTTCATTTATTGAATCCGGCATATTACTTAGTGGCATATTTCTGATAACCTGCATGTTAATGCCATATTTTTCATTATAATATTCCGCAATTGGTTCACAAACGGTATAAGTGTTTTTCAACTTTGGGAGGATAAACTTTTCAATAAGGAACCATGTTTTTTTAACCATTTTTCTATTATTTAACTCTGGTACCTCAATAAATAGTTCATGGCTATCATAAACCAGTTTGATGTTTTTATTGCCCAGGGCTTTTTTTATTATATAGGCCAAGAAATTTGCGGGCAATGTATCTAAATCATTAGATATTAGTATCCTGGCGTTTGAAAATAAAAGAAAAATGAACAAACGAATATTGTAATTTGCATAAAAAAGCGGGCCTTTGTTGAATAACAATTTAAAACGTTTTGTGGTATAATTCCTCCCTGCAAGATTATGTTCAGGTTTAATTATACGGCCTACTACTATGGGAACTAATCCTGTTTTAATAAGACTGGTTGCTACTTTATTTATGCGTTGATCCGTTGCAAGATCATTTGTTACAGATAAAATTGCTGTATTATTACGTTTTCCTGGAATTGTCATTTTAAAAATATTAAAATATTGCTTTCTAGGTCGGTAAAATTAATAATTTTGCGTGCCTAACCAATTTGATTTTAATGGTACTATTAGAAAACTATTCATTAAAAGAAAGAAATACCTTCAATGTTGATGCTAATGCAAGGTATTTTATTTCACCCGGATCACTTGCTGACCTAATAGAAATTATCAACTTCACCGATAGCCTGGGTAAGGATATTTTTGTGCTGGGTGGTGGCAGTAATGTTTTGTTTATCAACGATTTTAATGGTTTGATAATTCACCCGCAATTGTTTGGAATAGAGATAGTTAATGAAAAAGATAATGGTGTTTTAGTAAAAGCAGCTGCTTCTGAAAACTGGGACAGTTTTGTTGAATGGACAGTAAATAATGGATATTGTGGACTTGAAAACCTATCCCTGATTCCTGGTACAGTTGGGGCCTGTCCTGTCCAAAATATAGGAGCCTATGGTGTTGAGGTTGCAGAAAGTATTGAAAAGGTAGAAGCAATTGAAATCTTAACATCCAAAGTGCAAACATTTACAAATCTTGATTGTAAATTTGGTTATCGTAACAGCATTTTCAAGAATGAACTTAAAAATAAATTCATCATTACCAATGTTTATTTTAAACTAAGTAAAATTCCTGTTTTAAAAACTCATTATGGCGCTATTGAAAATGAGCTAAACAGAATGGGTGAGGTAAACTTGATAAATATAAGGCAGGCAATTATTAAAATTAGAGAATCAAAATTACCGGATCCGGAAAAAATACCTAACGCAGGAAGTTTTTTTAAAAATCCTGTAATAACGAAACAACACTATTTAAGTTTAAAGAAAAAATATCCTGAAATGGTGGCCTATCAAGCTGAAAACAACCAATTTAAAATTGCTGCAGGATGGATGATTGATAAACTTGATTGGAAAGGAAAACAGTTGAATGGGGCGGCAGTTCACGAAAACCAGGCACTGGTGCTTGTTAATAAGCAAAACGCAAGCGGAAAAGATATTTTTGAATTGGGCAAATGTATTCAAAAATCAGTGTCATTAGCGTTTGATATAAATCTTGAATTTGAAGTAAATGTAATTGGCTCGGTATAAGGGTGAATAATTTGTAAACTTGTTTTTGAACAAGCTTAAGTGTCTGTATTATAGTTACATATGTCTAAAAATTAAATTGTAAGCTATTTGATTAATTCTTTGTTCTCTGTTTTGTTTCTTCGCTGTCTTTTTTCTTCAATTACTTCATAATTTTCATTAAATTTTAAATGACTTCCAGCCTTGTATCCTTTTGTTTTACCCCTGGTATTTCTAAGTTGCTCCCTATGAGCAATGGTTCCTTCAACAACTCCTCCACTATCGTTAAAAACAATGAGTTCTGCTCGTTGAAATAAAATATTCTGACCTCTTATATTAAGTTCCTGATCTCTTGAAAGCTGACCAGAAATGACCACTCCATCATCATTAAAAACTGTTTTGGCGTTGTTATTGAAATTGAAGTACTGCTTTGCTGTCCATAGGGGAGTTCTTTCTGCTAACCATCCTGAAATAAGGTTTCCTTCCTCATTAAATATTACTTCATGTCCGGCTTCGAATAGCACCAAACGCCTGCCTGTCCATAGGTATGTGTCTTTTTCTAAGATGCCTTCTACCACTTCCTTATTTTTATTTAAAATAACGTAGGTATTTTTTGAAAAGAGGACTTTTTTACCTGTGGTAGACATTATACTGTCATTTTTTAACACAAAAGTATCCTGACCAGCCAAAAACAAGCTGCATAAAATCATTTGTATTGCCAAAGCAAGTCTAATCATTGCTCAAAGATAAAAATTTGCTTTTAATTCTCTGAAAGAAATTACTATCATGTAGCTAGCTGTAATAAAAAGGATCAAATGCTTAACGACACTGATCCTTTTATGTTAAATATTAAGGCAGACTTAAAAACTAAGTATCAATCCAGCCAAAAGGTTAGTTCCTGCCTGGGGAAAATAGCCATCCATGTTATGATAACCTCCCTCATAGTAATACCTGTATGCCCAGGCGTCAGTTTCATATTTTTCGTCGAAGATATTGTTCACAAGTAATTGAAAATCAATCCTCTTTATCAGTTTTGTTTCAAAATGATAATTTAGTCTGATGTTGTTTACGAAATAGGCATCAAGCATCCGGTCTTTGGCAGAGCTGTTATCAATATACTGTTCTCCAACAAATTTACTAATAATTGCAATTTCGAAGTCTTTTAGGGGTTTAAAAATCAACTGACTGCCCGCAATTATCTCTGGCGAGAAAGATATATTGCTTTTTCCAATATAAATTACATCCTGGATGCCTGTCTCCCAATTATCGGTATATTCAGTAAAGTCTAAAATTTTATTTCGGCTAAAAGTGGCATTTGCCTGCCAATCAATAAGTTTTGAGATTTTTATGCCTCCTGAGATTTCGATACCCATTCGGTAACTTTCCGGGATGTTTGTCATAATAGCTGTTCCCACATTGTTTATTTTTCCCGTTTTTACCAATTGATTTGTGTAATCCATATAATACAAATTGATATTTATTTTAGCATTATTTTGTGCTAAAGTATAACCTAATTCATAGTCATACATGGTTTCATGTACAGGTGATTTTCCTTCAGTAATGTCAACATAATCAGATCGGGCAGGCTCCCGGTTGGCCGTTCCAAAAGTAAAATAGAAATTTTGATTATTGTCAAGTAGGTAGTTAACTCCAAATTTAGGGTTAAAAAAAGAAAAGTCATGTTTTTGAGAAATGTCCGGTAAATCATCGTCTGAGCCTTCTATTGTATAATTTATCATTCTGTATTGAAGATCTGCGTAAAGGTTCAATTGATTAAAAAGCAGGTATTCTACTTTGCCAAATATGTTAAAATCCTGCTTGTCTCCCGTGCTATTATACCATTGTTGTCTAATCTCAGAATTGCTTGCATATCTTGCCCAAATAATTTCGCCATAATGTTTTCCAAAATAATTTTGCCAGGAACCTCCAAGTGTTGTTTTGAGCTCATCATTTTGATAATCAATAGAATAAGTCAAAGCGAACAAATCGTTATCCAACCATTTTCTTTGGATTAAATCAGTATTAAACATTGTGTCTGTTCCAATTATTGCTGGACTTAGTCCATAATCTGCCAATTTTTTATCTTTTTTTGATTGCTCATAATATCCTTTTCCTTTTGTGTAGTTGAATGCCAGATTCAGGTTCAATTCCTTAATGATCTCCCTGGAAATAAAGGCCTGATAATGAGTTTGCTTGTAATGATCGATTTCATTATCATAAGTGTAAAAATTATAAGTTCGGCTATCTGAATTTAGCATGTGTTGTGTTTCTTCTTCAGTATATAAATAATGATTTTGATAGCGCATCATTTCCTCCGTATTATTTTCAAGCCTTGCTTTTGGCACTCCATTCCAGGCTTGATAAGTATCTTCGGTACCAGAAATAACATTAAATTTTAATAATGTTTTTTTATCTGAGTATGATCCAGAAGCAAAAAATGATTCCATATCCGTTTTAGCCCGGTCAATAAAT
>JARGGF010000227.1 GCA_029210905.1 Bacteroidales bacterium
TTAACTGGATGTTTTGTGCCAGCATGATGACTGAGAAAAGCATTAAGAATGTTATAATTGAAATTGATCTCATAATATTTAATTTTATTGGGTGATAACTTTAATTGTCTATTACAAATATAGAAATAATACATTTACTTAACAATAAATTAACATTGAGTTAATGCTGTGTTAACATAAATTAACCAATATCTAACACTGAGATAACTGGCTATCTTACTTTTAATTAACTGTTAATTTTTTAGTTCAATTCATTTTGGCTCTTTTTTTATTGGTTAATACTAAGTCTTAAAAAAAAATATTATAATCCTGATTTATAATTTTTCCTGGAAAGGATTGTAAAATTCAATAAAAGAATTGTATTATTTATTATTAAGGAGGATTAGTAATGTTAATTTAACAATTAAACTACATAAAGGGTTCTTTTTGATTTAATCATAAAACAAAAAACTCCTGAAACTCATACCTAGTTGCATTTTCCGCAACTTAACAATAAGCTAATAATTAGATAATATTAGTTTTAACTTATTCTGGAATGTTATTGATTTCTTTGCACCGAAATTAATTCTAAAAAAAATTATTGAAAATTATGAAAAAGATTTTATTTATTCTATTGGCTTCTTCAATGGTCCTTTTTGCCGCTTGTAATAAAGATGATGTTAAGAAAGCTCCTGTTGTAACTGCTCCTGCTGCACAATCTGTATTAATAAAAGGTGCTATTGAGCTTACATTTAATTTTACTGCTGAGGCAGGTTATAAATCTGCAGTTGTTGCTGCAACCAATGGTACTGCTGAAGTTACAACTGATGCTGCTGCTGGTGCTGCATCAGGAACAATTACCGTAACTTTTACCGCTGCTGAAACTGCAGGTGCTGGTTCAGTAACCATAACTGTAACTGGAAATGATAGCCAAACTGGTGTTGCTACTGCTGTAATTAATGTTAGCAGTGTTCCAACAATTTCAGTCACTGAAAACATTTCAGCTAATACAACCTGGACAAAAGATAATATTTATATTCTTGAAGGTCGTATTGCAGTTTTAGATGGCGCTACTTTGACTATTAATGCTGGTACTATTGTAAAAGGTCGTGAAGGAACTGATGTTAATGCAACTGCGCTTATCATAACTCGTGGAGGCAAAATTATGGCAGAAGGAACTGCTGCAGAGCCTATTATTTTTACTTCTATTAAAGACAACATTATACCTGGTGAGATAGTAAGTCCAAACTTAGAGCCAACTGATTTCGGTTTGTGGGGTGGTGTAATCGTTCTTGGAAAAGCCAGAAGTTCATTCAAAGCTGATGTTAGTGAGTTTAGAATTGAAGGTATTCCAATATCAGATCCAAACGGATATCATGGCGGAACTAATGATGCTGATAACTCTGGTGTAATTAAATATGTTTCAATCCGACATGGTGGTTCATTACTTGGTGAAGGAAATGAAATAAACGGTTTAACTCTTGGCAGTGTAGGGTCTGGGACTATTATTGAAAACGTTGAAGTCATTGGTAATGCTGATGATGGAATCGAATGGTTTGGCGGAGCCGTAAATGTAAAGAACGTTGTTGTATGGAATGCTGATGATGATGCTATTGATACTGATATGTCATGGAGAGGGACATTGGATAATTTCGTTGTAATTAATCCAGGTGATAAATGTTTTGAGGCTGATGGCCCAGAAGGTACTCTACGTATTGACGGCCTTAACTATACGATTAAAAATGGAATCGTAGCGGCAGGCGATGCAGCTGGTCTTGTTGATAATGACGCAAACACCAACGTAAATATGAACAACATGTATTTTTATGATGTTAAATCTGGTCAGACTTTTGATCTTATACCAACTGATTATACATCCACTTTCGCTAATTTTGAAGTTACATTGCCTGCTGGTGGTGTTTTAACAGATTATTTTCTTGACGGTACTGATGCATATACTACTGCTGTTGCAGCTGGTGCTAATACAGTAGGTGCTACTTTATCAGCTTTTGATGGTTGGTCATGGGCACGTGTATCTGGTGCATTCTAATTTTTTTCAAATATTATTTCGTTCATCTAATACTAAAACTCGCAGGTTTTTTACCTGCGGGTTAAATTATTTTATAAAAATATATTTTTCTTTTATGCGGTCAATTAAAATATTATTCGCACTATTAATCTTAACCCAGTTAACAACCTTAAGTTTTGCCCAAAATGGATTTATAAGGGGAACTGTTTTTGATGATAAAACCGGAGAATCTTTACCCGGGGTAACTCTTGCTATAGAAGGCACTACTACAGGTACTATTACTGATTTTGATGGCAACTTTAACCTAGGCTTGCCTCCTGGAATTTATTCTATAAGAGTTTCATTTGTTTCATATGAAACTCTTATTATACAAGATATCCAGGTAAAACCAAAGGAAGTTGAGATATTAGAAAACCTTCGCCTAAAAGAAGCAAGTATCAATCTTACAGAGGTTAATATTACAGCCCAACAAGTAAGAAATACAGAAGCAGCCCTTAATACCATTAAAATGAAATCGGCGAACCTAATTGATGGGATTTCTGCCGTTAGTTTAAAAAAGATAGGAGATTCTGATGCAGCGTCATCCATGAAAAGGATTCCAGGAGTTTCAGTGGAAGGGGGCAAATATGTTTTTGTTCGTGGATTAGGTGATCGATATTCAAAAACTACTCTTAATGGTTTGGATATTCCAGGTTTGGATCCTGATAGGAATACCATTCAGATGGATATTTTTCCGACAAATATTATTGATAACCTCCTAGTTTATAAATCTTTTAGTGCTGAATTACCGGCTGATTTTGCCGGAGGTGTTGTTGATATTGAAATCAACGATTTTCCGGACAAAAAGAAGGGAAATATATCTGTTAGTGCAGGATACAATCCGAACTTTCACTTTAATAATGATTATTTGACTTACAAAGGAGGAAGTACTGATTGGTTAGGCTTTGATGATGGTACCCGGGCAATTCCGGCTACTGAGAACATACCTGCATATGCTGATGTGTTTTTAAATCCCACAAGCGATTTTGGTATAAGATACCGTGAGATCCTTGATGGATTTAGTCCCACCATGGCAGCAATGAAGGAAAAAAGTTTTATGGATTATGGACTTGGTCTAACTTATGGGAACCAACATCCTTTACAAAAAATTACAATTGGATATAATTTTGCATTCTCTTATAAAAATAATACAGAATTCTATCAGGATGCAGAGTTCGGAAGGTTTGCCATGGGTGCTCCTGATGTATATGAAATGGAACAAAGAGATTACAGAATTGGTGATTACGGAGTAAATAGTGCTTTTTTAAGTGGATTGGCTGGATTTGCCTTAAAAACAAAGTCTTCAAAATTCAGAATTTATCTACTTCATTTACAAAATGGTGAATCAAAAGCAGGGATATTTGATTATGAAGCTACCGACCTTGGTACTACTTTTTCTGCATTTCAGCATGGCCTTGATTATAGTCAGCGTTCTTTGTCAAACATGCTTATAGATGGGAAACATAGTTTCAACGATGATAAATGGAATATCGAATGGAAAATCTCGCCTAGTATTTCTAAAATGACTGATCCTGACATCCGGTTTACAAGATATGTTGATCGAGGTGATCGCTGGGAGATTGGTACCGAATCTGGTTTACCTGAAAGAAACTGGCGATATTTAGATGAAATGGATATTGCAGGTGCTATCCATATTACTAATAACTTCGATTTTATGGGAGATAAAGCAAAATTAAAGTTTGGTGGTGCATATACCTTGAAAGATCGTAGTTATTCAATTCGTTTGTTTCAGATATCACCATTAAGATATGATTTGACTGGCGATCCTGATGAACTTTTCACTGAAGAAAATCTATGGCCAGCTGGGGAAAATGGTCGAATAGGCACAACTTTTAACGACGCTTCTGATGTCTCAAAAGAATATGATGCAACAGTTTCATATATGGCAGGCTATGGTTCAGTAGAATTGGTGTTTTTTAAAAAGTTAAAATCCATATTAGGACTTCGATATGAGAATTATATTCAAAATTATACTGGTCAAAACCAACAAGGGGATAAAGTTCTTGACAATGACAAAGTGCTTGATAATACAAACTTCTTTCCTTCTGTTAACTTAGTATATAATCTTACAGAAAAACAGAATCTCCGCTTTTCATATTCTCAAACAATTGCCCGTCCTTCAATGAAAGAGCTCTCTTATGCCGAAATTTATGATCCGATAAGCGGCGTAACGTTCATTGGCAGTTTGTCACCAATAGGAACTATTTGGGATGGGAATTTACAGAGTACTGATATACAGAATTTTGATTTACGTTGGGAAATCTTCGAAACCGGAGGTCAAATGATTTCTGTTAGTGGATTTTATAAAATGTTTAACAACCCAATAGAGATGATTCAGTCAGTTACTTCTCAAAAACCTTCAATTCAAGCAAGGAATGTTGGAGATGGTAATGTTTTGGGTATTGAGTTAGAACTAAGACAAAGCCTTAATTTTTTGAATATAAATCTTAGCAATTTTAGCTTTGCTGGAAATTTTGCATATATTAAATCTCAGATTAAATTAAGTGAGATTGAATATGAATCTAGATCTGGTTTTGCCCGCATTGGTCAGACTATTGATGAGTATCGCGATATGGCTGGTATGTCACCCTACATTGTAAATGCAGGTCTGGCCTATAATGGTGGAGAAAAAGGCTTTTGGAATGGTTTTGAAGCTGGTCTTTATTATAATGTTCAGGGTAGAACGCTTAGTATAGTTGGTATTGCGGATCTTCCTGATATCTATTCAAAGCCTTTTCATAGTTTAAATTTTAATTCAAGTAAAGGTTTTGGAAAAGACAAGCGGGTTCAGGTAGGTGTAAAAATTGAGAACATATTAAATAGTAAAAAGGAGTATGTATATCAATCATACCAGGCAACTGACAGATATTATTCAAAATTGAATCAAGGCACTACATTTGAGTTAAAAATAGGATATAATTTCTTTTAAAGGATATAATTTCAAAATAAAAAATGCCCATTGGATTATCTTCAATGGGCATTTTTATTATGCAGTTTATCTACTGAATATTAAATAATTAGTATGGACTTTAATATAAATATTAATAAGAAAGAAATAGATATTATCATTAACTCAGCAGTAGGGATATATTTGTTCCCTTTTATATAATGTTTTTTTCTTATAAACAACACAAGCAAGTACTTTTCAAAAAAATACGCCACCACTGTCCCAAATGCAACCCCAATAAATCCAAAATAATAAATAAAAAGTAAACTGGATGAAATATTAATAACAAGTTCAATGATACTAACAAAGAAAATTGTTTTATGCTCCTTCATCCCCATCAAAATACTCTGCGGAAATACAAACCTGCTGATAACCAGTAATAAGTAAACGTCAAATATTTTATAGCTTTCTTTAAAATCAGGATTAAAGACCAGCGGGAACAAGAACTGACTGGTAAGCATCAGAACAATAGCCACCGGAAAAAGGGAATAAATCATTTGTTTCGACTTATTTTTTATGTTATCCAATTCGCTTGAGATGTTTTTTGATACAGAAATCATTGGTATCAGACTGGTACTGAACGAAGCGGCAATCAACATAAATAGCGGGAACTCCCTGGCTCCAAACCGAAATACAGCAAAAGTGGCGGCATCATAATTTGTTGTGATTATTATACCATCAACATACGCGGCTGAGCCTACCACCAAAGTGGTGCCAATCAATGGCAGTGCCTCTGTAAACAAATCACTGATTTCTTTTTTGTTTATTTTGATTGTGCTATGCTTCAAAAGCAAGTACATTAAAATCAATAATTTAATTACGCTCCAGGCAACCAGTCCATAAAAACAGAAGGAAACTTCCAACCCAAAGAAGGCTGGCAGTGGGATAATTATTAAAGGAACAAGCACAGACATTATACCGAAAAGCACCAGCTTTTTATATAATTTCTTTAATAATAGCAGATATTCAATTAAAAAACCAGAAGGATTGAGCATCAGATAAAGCAGGAGTAATAATTTATCATCAGAATTAAATCCGCAAAAAGCTTCGATACTTCTGATATTGAATGCCATAAAAATAAGCGCCGCGCTTATTATGCTTAAAATTAATAACAAAACAAAACTACTGAAGAAGATAGTGGCCCCATCTTTCCTGGTTTTGTTATTCGCATCCGGATGTGATAATAAAGTTTGCATTAACCCGGTTACCCAAAAAAAGCTTACTGTGGAGGAAAGAAAAATAAAGTTTTCATACTTGCCCAAATCAGCTAAAGATAAATATGATTTTGCAAGGGCGATGCTGATTAAAATCAATGCAGCATATTTCATGATTTGAAATAACAGAAAAGAGTTGCTATGGTCGATTTTAAAAAATTTCATTATGATACATCATTTATTTCCAAAAATTTGTGGTGCTTATCTTGATTTAAACCTGATGATTGATCTTTGGTGAAGGCTTCGCCGTTCATAAACTTCTTCATTTCCGTGATTATCAATTTAATATGCAAAGTTTTGTTTTCAAACAGAATTTTTGTAAGATCCGTAAGATCCGTAAAATCAGTCAAATCTGTGTTCCAATTTGTAGACATCGAAGATGTTTTTGATAATGCTAGAATACTAAAATTTGTATTGGCCCATATTATTTATAAATTTATCAGCGAAAATAATCTATTGTTAACCGCAAAAAAAATACTTACTATGAAAAAAGATAATATAGCTCATTTTAATGCCTTTTACAGGGGAATTCCAAAAATATTAATGGTTGTTCTCTTGTTGTTAAGCATTTCAATTTCAACATCAGCTCAACGTAAAAAGGCTGACGATAAAAAAGAGGAAAAAAAAGATAAACCGGCATCATTAAATTCTTCAACCTATTCTGGTCTAAAATTTAGAAGCATTGGACCAGCCTATGCTTCGGGACGGATTGCAGATTTTGCTGTAAACCCCAATAATCACAGTGAATGGTATGTTGGTGTTGCAAGTGGGAACATCTGGAAAACAATTAATAATGGACAAACATTTGAACCCAT
>JARGGF010000228.1 GCA_029210905.1 Bacteroidales bacterium
CTCTTATAAATGTAGCTGATTCTGGAGAAAATAGCATTTCCGTTGCACCGGGAGCCAATGCCCATCTTACTCCAGAAATTATTAACCAATATCGAGAAGTTATTCTTTCTGCAGATATAATACTTATGCAGCTTGAAATACCCATTGAAACAGTTTACCAGGTGGCGAGAATGGCTCATGCTGCAAAAATTCCTGTAGTTTTGAATCCAGCCCCGGCTCGCGAAATTGATCATGATATTTTAGCTATGCTATCTATAATCACACCCAATGAACATGAGGCATTGTTGATATCAGGCGTAGGGATTGATACTAAATCGGTTTCTGGAATGGCTATCGAAATTCAGAAGTTGGGGGTTCAAGCAGTTATTATAACAACAGGCAAGGAAGGTGCATTATATCGTGAAAACGACAAGGAAGAAATTGTACAGGGAATAGCCGTTAAAGCTATTGATACAACTGCTGCCGGCGACACGTTTAATGGTTATTTAGTGGTGCAATTGGCTCAGGGAAAGCCTATTCGTGAAGCCATTAAAATTGCCAACAAAGCGGCTGCAATTTCAGTAACACGGCTGGGAGCACAGCCCTCTATTCCTGAAATTGAGGATCTTCAAAACGAATAATCATTATGAATAATATAAAACTGAAACCGGGATTAATTGCTACCATCAATGTCGAAATTTACGCGATTAAATGATTTGAATGGCTTGATTACTAGGCATCAACCTTTTATCTATAACATTGCCTGGAAAATGTTGGGTGACGCCATGCAGGCAGAAGAGCTGATATAAGAGGCTTTATTGAAGATTATCAGTAATCTAAGTTCATTTAAAGATGAAAGTTCATTTCGAACATGGGCGTATAGAATAGTACGCAACCACTTTTTAAACGACCTGAAAAAAACCAAGTAATCTGTTTGCTTCCAATATTTAAGATCTTGGGCATATGTTAGATGCCAGCTAACGTGTAGACCTAACTTTTGAAGAGCAAGAGCATAAAAAAGAAGAAATACGTGAAGTAAGGTTGCAATACCTTTCATGTATGCTTCTTTGCCTTACTAATGGCAACGTCTAATGTGTATTAGGTGATATTTTCGGTACTGATCACAATATTGGTTCAGAAATCATGGTAAAATCCAAGGATAATTACCGCAAGAAGTTGAGTAATGCCCGCAAAGATTTACATAATTTCATGCTCAATAAATGTGGGTTGGTTAATAAAGCAAATCCTTGTAGATGCCATAAAAAAGTAACTATTGCAATGGAAAAAGGCATGGTAGATGCAAAAAACCTACTATTCAATCAAAAAGATTTCTCCACGTTTAAGAAAGCCCTGGAGACGGATGCCAACTATCATGAAGAGGAATCAGAACAATTGTATACTGAGTTACATCTGGACCACAGCTTCAAAACTCAATTTGATAAAAAGAATTTTCTGGAAAGGATACATGAAAGCCCCGATTGGTGAGACCGTTTAAATTTAAATTAAT
This sequence comes from Bacteroidales bacterium, assembly GCA_029210905.1. GTDB lineage: Bacteria > Bacteroidota > Bacteroidia > Bacteroidales > NBLH01 > NBLH01. The sequence goes on from JARGGF010000228.1 coordinate 1,487, forward strand.
CCCGGATTGGTCATTAGCCTACATTTTTCATAAACATCTACGATGTTTCAAATTGGAACACGGATGCTTCGACAGGCTCAGCACAAGTGATGCGGATTTAACTGATTAACTTCGTTGAGATCGCTTCGCTAAGTTTCGCGGATTTTGTAAATGAGGCTGTTTAAAAAGTAATTTTTAGCCACCCTAATTCTAAAACACTAAATATTCATAAGATTTGTCCATTTTTAAATAAGAGTATTGCGGGATTTTGTGATTTGGTGGCATTTGCGATATTTTTTGACGTTATGAACATCCCCTGTTGGATAAATTCAAGCGTGCCTTTTCTCTCCATTCAACCAATATTTTAATTTCAGCTATTTTTTTGTCCTGATTTGATACTTGAAAAATATAAATTCCAGCTCATTTTGACTATAATTTTAGAAAAAGAAGAATAAATGATTTGACGCCCATAATTAACAGATTGTTAGGTGATTAAGTGTAAATGATGCAAATATGTTGTATTTGTCTATGACATAAGTAAAAGCATTTGATACCAAATTAATACCCATGTTACATCAGTGAAAGCATCTATGACATTTCAACCAATCTTATTGAAAACGCTACAATACATTTGTATATGTTATTGGGTTAAGAGTTTTGCATTTATACAATAATAAATAAAAAGCAGTTAATCAGATAAACACTTTTTAAATTTCACTTAATAAAGAAAAAAGTTAAAAAATGGAGTTGAGTTGGTTTGATGTAAGCATTGTTCTGGTTTATCTGCTTTCAACTATTATAATAGGGTTGCTTGTAAAAAAAAGAGCATCAAAAGATATAGGTGCTTATTTATTAGGTGGTAATAAGTTGCCCTGGTACATGTTAGGTTTATCAAATGCATCAGGTATGTTTGATATTTCGGGTACCATGTGGATGGTGGCACTTGCCTTTGTATATGGCTTAAAAAGTATCTGGATTCCCTGGCTTTGGCCAGCTTTTAACCAGATTTTTTTAATGGTGTTTCTTTCCATTTGGTTACGCAGGTCGAATGTAAAAACTGGAGCTGAATGGATATCAACTCGATTTGGGCTGGGTAAGGAAGGCCGATGGGCACATGATATAGTTGTAGTATTTGCGTTGCTTAGTTGTCTGGGTTTTATGGCCTATGGTTTTATTGGTATAGGTAAGTTTGTTGAAATTTTCCTTCCCTGGGAGCAAATTTCATCATATGTTCCTTTTGATCTACCAGCAAAATATGTTGCTCATTTTTATGGAATCGTTTTCACCTTGTTTGCAGTATTTTATGCAGTACTTGGTGGGATGACCAGCATTGTTTGGGCAGATGTAATGCAGTATTTTATAATGACAATTTCAGCCATAGTAATTGGCTTCATTGCTATGAATGCACTTGTTTCGCATGAATTGATAGTACCCGAAGGTTGGCACAATCCATTTTTCGGATGGAAATTAAACATGGATTGGACCGGAATTATTGATGAGGTGAACCATAAAATTAATAAGGATGGCTTTTCACTGTTTTCAGCATTTTTTATGATGATGTTGTTTAAAGGTGTCCTGGTTAGTATGGCAGGACCAGCACCCAACTACGATATGCAAAAAATCTTATCTACCCGGTCACCTAAGGATGCCGCTAAAATGAGTGGCTTTGTATCAGTGGTTTTAATGCCAGCAAGATATTTTATGATTACAGGATTTGCGGTACTTGCTATTATCTACTATGATAAACTCGACTTAGAAGTAGCTGGTGAAATTGATTTTGAGCAAATTTTGCCCTCTGCTATCAGTCAGTTTGTTCCGGTTGGATTTATGGGACTATTGCTTGCTGGTTTACTGGCTGCATTTATGTCTACTTTTGCTGGAACCCTTAATGCTGCACAAGCTTACGTTGTTAATGACATTTATCTAAAATATGTAAATCCCGGTGCTTCAAATAACCGGGTGAAATACCTCAATTACAGCAGTGGCATACTGGTAGTTGTTATTAGTATAGTTTTTGGTTTTTTTACTGAAAATGTAAACAGTATACTACAGTGGATAGTTTCAGCTCTTTGGGGAAGTTACGTTGCATCAAATGTACTTAAGTGGTATTGGTGGAGGTTTAATGGAAGTGGCTATTTTTGGGGCATGGTGGCTGGTATAATTCCCGCCTTATTTTTTCCAATCATATTCCCCAATACATTAGAATTATACTATTTCCCATTATTGCTTTTAATTTCTGTCATTGGTTGTGTGGGGGGCACATATTTGCGCCCGCCAACTAATGAAGAAACTTTAAAGAGTTTTTATAAATCTGTTCGCCCCTGGGGATTTTGGAAACCAATTCACATCAAGGTAAAAGCCGAGAATCCTGAATTTTCACGCAATAAATCATTTGGAAAAGACATGTTTAATGTAGCTATTGGAATAGTGGCCCAAACAAGTCTTGTGATTATTCCAATCTATCTTGTTTTAATGGAAAAAGTACCATTATTTATTTCAGTACTAATATTAATTGTTTGCGCTTTGATTCTAAAAAAAACGTGGTGGGATAAATTGGAAAACGGTGAAGATGAATATGAAGATGTTTAAGAAAGTGAAATTACAAGTTAGTTGTTTTCACACTTGTTGTTAATTATTAATGAGAGAGCTATGAAATAATAGGAATAGGGGAAATCTATATTTAATAGGTGGTATTGGTTTCCGTGCTTACCTATTCCTCTCATAGCCTTTTACTACGAATTATTTCACAAGTATTAAAAAGCTAAAATTAAAAATTAAGTAAAATAAAAGATTTAGATTGGTTCGTGTGTATTAATTGTTTGTTTGCTATGCATAATGCCAGGAGTAGATAAAACTTCTAAGAGATTAGGTATCGGTTATTATCGATTTTCTATTCCTGGGCATAGCACACAGAATTTTTTAGCCAAAGTTAACTGATCTCATTTAAAAAATTGAAATTTTGACACAATGGAAGATTTTAGTATTAGGCTGGAAAATTTAAAAAAGCGTTACCAGCAGCTCGTACAGCAAAAAAATGAAGTGGATGGAAGTGGAAATGGTATTTACACCCGATACAAATGGCCAGTTCTAACCGCTGAACATGCCCCTTTATTTTGGCGCTACGATTTGAATCCATCAACAAATCCATTTTTACTTGAAAGATTTGGGATTAATGCAGTTTTTAATGCAGGAGCCATTAAGTTAAATGGTAAATATCTTGTAATTGCCAGGGTTGAAGGGAATGACAGAAAATCCTTTTTTGCTGTTGCTGAAAGTGACAATGGCATTGATAATTTCAGGTTTTGGGATAAACCAATTTTAATGCCTGAAACTAATGAGCCTGATACAAATGTCTATGACATGAGGTTAACATTGCATGAAGACGGCTGGATTTACGGTGTATTTTGTACTGAGAGAAAGGATAAAAACCACCCTGAAGATACTTCAGCCGCTGTTGCTGCTGCAGGAATAGCACGTACTAAAGATCTTGTGGCCTGGGAACGATTAAACGATTTGATTTCCCATTCCGGTCAACAGCGCAATGTTGTATTACATCCCGAATTTGTTGAAGGGAAATATGCCTTTTATACTCGTCCTCAGGACGGTTTTATTGATACAGGCTCTGGAGGGGGAATTGCTTTTGGGCTTTCCGATTCAATTGAAAAGGCTGAAGTAAAAGAAGAAAAAATTCTTGATCCAAAAATCTATCACACCATCACTGAGGTTAAAAACGGACAAGGTCCAACTCCCATTAAAACAGAGAAAGGGTGGTTGCACCTGGCTCATGGGGTACGAAATACAGCTGCTGGATTGCGTTATGTACTTTATTTGTTTATGACTGATTTACAGAATCTTACCAAAGTTATTTATAGACCCGCAGGCCATTTAATTGCCCCAAAGGGTGATGAGAGGGTAGGTGATGTTTCAAATGTTGTGTTTTCAAATGGATGGATTGCCGATGATGACGGAAAAGTATTTATCTATTATGCATCATCTGACACCAGGCTGCACGTTGCTACAACCACTATAGGTAGACTCATGGACTATGTTATGAATACTCAGCCTGATCAGTTACGTTCAGTAACTTCGGTAAAGGCTATTTATTCAATTATTGAAAATAATCAAAAGCTGGATGAATTTATGAAAATAACTAAACTATAACACAGATGGAAATGAATACAGTAAAGAATACTTTTCTACTAAACTAATTAACTAAAATTTTTATTATTAATCAAAAAACCATTATTTATGGAAAAAAAAATGTTAAATTCAAGATGGTTGAGAGTTCTCTCCTTAATAGGAGCTCTCATACTTATGTCTTTTTCAGTAAGTGCTCAGACAATTACTGGAAAGATAACTGATGAGAATGGAACGGGTTTAGTTGGGGCCAATATTATAGTAAAGGGCACCACAAATGGAACTATTTCCGATTTTAATGGCGACTATAGCCTGAAAATTAATGAAGGTGCAAAAACCTTGGTTGTCTCAATGATTGGCTACACGACTAAGGAAATTGAAATTGGTGACCAAACAACTATTAACCTTCAAATGGAATTAAACGAAGAATCTCTTGACGAAGTAGTTGTTGTAGGTTATGGAACTATGAAACGATCAGACATGACAGGTTCTGTTGTTTCTATCAATGAAGCCGAGCTAAAGATTCCTGTGGTCAGTTCGTTTGACCAGGCCTTGACTGGACGCGCTGCTGGTGTATTGGTAACCCAAAACTCAGGTCAACCTGGTGGTGGTGTTTCAGTTAAAATAAGGGGAACAGGTTCTTTTTCTAATAACGAACCTCTTTATGTAGTCGACGGTGTACCTATGTCAGGTAATTCACAAGGAGTTGGGCAAGGTTTTGACTGGGGTGGCGGAGGAAATGGCCAAACAGCTATTAACGGCCTTTCGGGAATTAACCCTAATGACATTGTTTCCATAGAAGTATTAAAAGATGCATCTGCAACAGCTATTTATGGTTCAAGGGCGTCAAATGGCGTTGTACTGATTACTACAAAAACAGGTCAAACCGGCAAAACTAATATAAGCTATGATGGATACTTTGGTTTACAAACAATGCCAAAAAGACTGGACGTTTTAAACTTGCGCGAATTTGCTGAGTACAATAACGATTCTAAAAGGGCCAATGGTGGCCAATTAGATCCTTATTTTCAGGATCCTTCTTTGTTAGGCGAGGGTACTGACTGGCAAAATGAAGTTTTTCGAGTTTCTCCAGTGCATAATCACAATATCAGTATAACTGGGGGTACTGAAAAAACAAGGTTTGCAACTTCCCTGGGATATATGAACCAGGAGGGAATTATCGTTGGCTCTTACTTCGACAGGATTACCGGCCGTTTAAATTTAGACCACAATGCTACAAGTTGGTTGAAATTTGGGGTAAGTATGAATATTAGCAATACAAACGAGCGTATTACACTAAATGATGATGATGCCGGTATAGTTGCTCTTGCCTTAACCCAAAGTCCTTCAGTTCCTGTTAAATATCCTGATGGATCATGGGGCGGGCCTTCAAATAACGAACAATACCTTGAGAATCCGGTTGCAAAAGCTTCTTTAAGA
>JARGGF010000229.1 GCA_029210905.1 Bacteroidales bacterium
GCAAATGTTAGTAATGCAACATTAAGCAATTTATTACCTGGAAAGTATGAATTTTCCTGGACATTGGAAAAAGGAGCCTGCCCATCAAGTATTGACAATCTGATAATTACGGTTTCTGAACCGCCTGACATAGCAGTAGCTGCTGCAGATTTCACGGTATGTTCAGCAAATTCTGCAACCCTTATTGCAAATGATCCAATTGTAGGAAATGGTGTTTGGTCCCTTGTTGGAGGTGCAACAAATTCACCTACTATTATTTCCTATAATAGCCCAACAACTACTGTTAATAATTTAACCTCCGGCACCTACCAATTCAGGTGGACAATTACTTCAGATAGCGACTGCTTTGAACAAACAGATGATATCATCATACAGGTTTCGGCACCAGCCGTAGCTGATCCTGATAGAAATTTATGCAACGTTACAGCATCATTTTTAGAAGGCACTGAGGGTTCGGATGGCACCTGGACACTTTCACCACTTAATACCGGAGCACCTGCTCCTGCAATTGCCAATAATAGTTTTCATACCGCAGATGTTACCGGCATGGCGCTCGATCAATCTTACATTTTCAGGTACACAATTCCTTTAATTTTTGGTTGTGGTTCAACTTTTGATGACTTAACGATAAATACCTCAGCTTATGGCTCTGCCCCGGATGCAGGTCCGGATCAGGAGATTTGTACCACAGGAGGGAATAGCGTTATTATGGCAGCTAATAATCCTGTTTCTGGCACTGGAAGCTGGAACCAATTCAGTGGCCCAAACTCTGCTAATATAGTAAATCAAGGCTTAAACACCACTGAAATTAATAACTTGATTGCAGGTATTTATATTTTTGGATGGAATGTAGATTATAACTTTTGTGGAAATTACAGTGATGTTGTTAAGATAATTGTTAATGAACCTCCTACCCTATCTGATGCCGGCACTGATCAAATAAATGCCTGTCAGTTAGATGCTCAGCTGGCTGGAAATCTTCCTGCTGTGGGTATCGGAACTTGGACTTTGTTTAGCGCTCCCAGTTTAAATGCAGCGAGTAACGTAATCATTGATAATCCAAATTTACCAAATTCTACCATCTCTAATATTACAGACCTTGGAAACTACGAATTCACCTGGACAACAACTAATGGTAGTGTCTGCGCATCAAATGCAACAAATGTTATTGTAACTTTTACGGCCGATCCGCCCAGTGTACCCAATGCAGGAATCGATCAATTTTTATGTGATGCAAATAGTTTTACATTGGCTGGAAATGACCCGGGGATTGGAACAGGAACATGGTCGCAAATTTCAGGCCCTGTTGGGGCATTGATAACAAACCCCGGTATTTATAATACTTCTGTAACTAATACAATATCAGGAACATATCAGTTTCAGTGGGAAATAAACAACGGAGGGTGCACCCTTTCCGATATTGTAAATTTTGTTAACAGTGCAATCCCTCCAATAGCAGATGCATCGCTTACTGATCAGGAGATATGCGAATTCAATACTTTGCTATTGGTTGGTAACGACCCTGGTCCCGGAAATGGCAGCTGGAGTTTTGTGTCGGGACCAACCGTGCCTTTAATTATTTCGCCTTCTAATCAGAATAGTGATGTCACCGGAGCAACAGCAGGTGCATATACTTTTAAATGGACCTTAAGTAATGGGACTTGTCCGATAACTGAAGATAATATAACTGTAGATATCATAAATAATCCTACAACTGATTTAAGTGTATCAGGAGATGAAGTTTGCGATGGGTCTGATGCTTTAGTAACAGTTTTCTCCACAGAAAATCTTGTAAATTATAAATTTTATATTGAGGGTAACCAGGTAGGAACACTAACCGGCGATGGTTCTGATCTGGTAATAAATATTTCGAATACAAATTTGATACCCGGTAAAAATTATGTTAATGTTACGGCCACTAATGCTAATAATTGCTCAGTAAGTCTTGATAATCAAGCCATAATAATAGTTAATGAAAACCCGTCTACATCAAATGCAATTTCTGATGATGAAGTTTGTGAAAATGAAGATGCTGTAATTACAATCAGCAATTCTCAAAATGGTGTAAATTATGATGCTTTTAAAGGTGTTGATCTGGTTGGAAGTGGAACAGGTAACGGAGGAAATTTAGATATTACTATATTAACTGATGGCACCTGGGTTACCACCAGCACTATTACCATAACAGCCACTAGCTTATCAACTAGCTGTGTATCAGATTTATCAAATCAATCGACTGTAACTGTCAATGCTAACCCTCTTGCAGATAGAAATGTAATTGGCGATACTACTTGTTTGGGGTTAAATGGGACTGTTACAATAAATGCTTCGGAAACTGGTGTGAATTATGAAGCTTTTATTGGCACTACTTCTGTAGGTTTAGGTGCAGGCAATGGTGGTAACCTTGAAGTTTCTATTAATGCAGGCGATTTGGTAACTGGCACTAACACAATTGATCTTATGGCAACAAATGTCAGCTCTTCTTGTGCTGTAAACCTTAGCGATCTGGCAACTTTGCTAGTGGTAGATCCTCCCTTGTTGGATAGAGGCATTTCAGGGGATACAGTTTGCGAAAATGCTGATGCTTCAATTACTATCATTTCATCAGAAAATGGTGTAACATATGATTTTTATAAGGATGTAAATCTGGTAACTACAATAAATGGGAATGGTGGTGATATTAGCATAATTATAGACAATTCATGGCTTATTACAGGTGCAAATACTTTCGCCATCGCTGCCAGCAACGTGGGTTGCACACAAAACCTTACCAATCAGTCAGTTGTAAATGTAAATAGAAATCCTGATGCTGCATTAAACATAAGTGGAAGCACTGTATGCGATAATGCAGATGGCGCTATTACAATAAGCACTTCGGAAAATGGAATTGATTATGAAGTTTTTGCTGGAAATCAATCTGTTTCTATAGGAACTGGTGATGGTAATAATTTAATAATGAATGTCTTATCTGCAGACTTAAGCATTGGTGCAGATACCTTTCAAATTGTAGCTACTAATCCGGGCACTGGTTGTTTTGTCAATATGGATTCCCAGGCTATCATTACTGTTAATGCCAATCCTGATCTGACCTTAGGGCTGAGTGCGAATTCTACATGTGATGGAAGCGATGGTCTGGTGACTATTTTAAATTCAGAATCGGGTACATCATACGAAGCTTTCATTGGGGCAAACGCAGTAGCTTCGGCAACTGGAAATGGTACTAATCTGGATATTTCAGTTTCATCTTCCGATTTAGTATTAGGAAATAACATAATAGAGGTGCTTGCCACCACTTCTGCTAACTGTGCGAATTACCTTAATAATCAAGCTGTTATTTTGGTTAATGCAAACCCTTTAATTAATCTGACAATTAATAATTCTGAAATATGCAATGGCGATACTGCATTAATAGTTATAGAAAATTCTGAGGAGGAAATAAAATATGAATTATTTATTGATTCAGAATTGGTTGCTGAAGGGCTGGGAAATGGTTCTATGCTTGGTATAAAGGTTCCATTTGGAAAATATTCAACTGGAATAAATCAAGCGACTGTTTTAGCCACTAATATTTTAACAGCATGCAGTTTAGAGATGGACGCACATCCCGACATCATCGTTGAAGCATGTAGGATAGTTGTATATGATGGATTTTCGCCAAATGACGATGGAATAAATGAGACCTTTGTTATTGAGGGCCTTATTAATTATCCGAATCATAAGCTTACTATATTTAACCGATGGGGCAATAAGGTTTATGAGGCTTCACCCTATAACAATGACTGGGACGGAACCAATTTATTTGGTTTAACAGTTGGTGGAAAAAAGTTACCAGTTGGAACTTATTTTTATATTATTGAATTGGGGAATGGCGAAAAACCAATTAAAGGTTATATTTATATAAATAGGTAGTAAATAAATTATTATCTGCAAAGAGAAAAAATGAGGCGAAGCTCAATATTTATATTATTAATAATCAGCTGTAGTCATTTTATAAATGCACAGCAAGATCCAATGTTTACGCATTATGCATTTAACACTTTGGCTATAAATCCGGCCTATGCAGGATCGCGTGATGCGCTAACAATCACCGGCTTGCACCGTACACAATGGGTCTCTTTTGAAGGAGCACCAACAACACAAACTTTAACTGCCCATTCTCCAATAATTAAAGAAAATATTGGCATTGGCTTGTCTTTATTAAATGATAAGATCGGACCAACAAACACTTCATCGTTGTATTTGGATTTTTCATACAAAATTAAAATAAACCAACGGGCAAAATTGTCATTTGGTCTAAAAGGTGGTTTAAACCTTCAAAAAACAGATCTTACTTCATTAAATATCAAGGAAATAAACGATCCGCTTTTTATTGAAGATATTAAGAGTGAAATACTACCTAATTTTGGCTTTGGATTGTATTATTATACTGATAAATACTATGTTGGTATTTCAATACCAAAACTCCTTGAAAACGATTTTAATGAAAATTCCGTAACGGCAAGTACTAATTTAGCCAGTGAAAAGAAACATTATTTTTTAATTGGAGGATCTGTTTTTAAACTTTCTCAAAGCATCGTACTTAAACCAACTACATTTATCAAGATAACTAATGGTGCACCTATTGAAGCAGATTTAACTGCTAATTTTATTATTCTGGAAAGATTTTGGGCCGGAATAATGTATAGAACAGGTGATGCTTTTGGTGCAATTACCGGATTAAACATTACTGACCAACTAGCTGTAGGTTATTCATTTGACTTTTCCATAGCCAACACTACAGTTAAATACAATGGTGGAAGTCATGAAATTATGGTAAGATACGATTTTATTTTCAAGGAGCGTAAAATGATAAGATCACCAAGATATTTTTAGCAATGAAGCAGAAAATTGTCATCATGCGGCTAAAGATTACTTTTATCCTGATATTAGTTTTACTTGTATCAGGAAAAATGCTTATTTATGGACAAAATACTGAGAAAAAAAAAGGAGACAGTTACTTCAATGCATACTCTTATGCTGAATCAATAAAAAAATATGAAGCTATTGGCAATAAAACAATTGAAATATACAGACGTTTGGCCAAAAGTTATCAAAAGATTGGAAATACAGCTAAAGCTGAAGATTATTGGAAAGCAGTTGTAGAAATGGAGGAACGTACAACTGAAGATATTTACAGCTATGCATTCGTATTATCTATGAATAAAAAATACCGTGAATCGGAAAGATGGATGGACGAGTTTATAAAATTGGATGATACAGATTCCAGAGGCCGGCTTTGGGCTGAAAATAGAGGATTTTATGAGAGCCTCCAGCAAGACAATGGCAGGTTTCAAATTGAAAGTCTGGATATTAACAACAAACAAGAAGACTTTGGCACCACATATTATAAGGACAAAATTGTATTTGTATCTACAAGGCAGTCGATAAAAATGATAAAAAGGCAGTGGAACTGGAATCAATTACCATTTTTAGACCTTTTTATTGCTGAAACTGATTCTAATTTACAATTTAAGTCTATTGAACATTTTCATAAAATCATCAACAAAAAATACCACGAAGGACCAGCATCCTTTAATAAAGCCGGTGATTTAATGGCATTTACCAGGAATAATTATCAGGGGAAAAGTGAGGAGGGCATCATTAAACTTCAACTTTTTACTTCTGAATATACTAATGAAAAATGGCAAAATCCAGTTTCTATGCCTTTTAATAGCGATGATTATTCAACTGGTCATCCAAGCTTTACACCAGATGGAAAAATGATGTATTTTGCATCGGATATGCCTGGTGGTTTTGGTGGGGTTGATTTATACCGAATATACAGAAAAGCTGATGGCAGCTGGACAATACCTGAGAATCTTGGAGATAAAATAAATACTGAAGGTGACGAGATGTTCCCTTTTGTCCATCCAGACGGAATGATATTTTTTGCTTCAAACGGCCTACCCGGACTTGGAGGTTTAGATATTTTTTGTGCACAAATTACTGAAAAAGGCTTTGGTAAAGCCAGGAATATCGGCAGTCCGGTAAATAGCAACTTTGATGACTTTGCGCTTATTCTAAATGAAAATCAAACCAGTGGCTATTTCTCTTCAAATCGTTCAGAGGGCCAAGGTGAAGACGACATTTACTCATTTAGACTTCTAAAACCATTCAAATTTGATAAACTGCTTAGAGGAAGAGCAATGGATATGGACAGTAATATACTTTCAAATGTTAGAGTAAATTTGTATAACGAGGATGGCAACCAAGTTGCAACAAGATATACAAATCTGGAAGGAAATTATGAATTCGTAATTAACGAGGATAAATTTTATTCCATGGCCGGAGCTAAAGAAGGATATAAAGATGGACATAATACGGCTGACAGTCACGTTGAAAATTACCTTATAAATAGAGATTTAATTTTGGATAAAATACCAAAATTTTCAATTTATTTTTTGGTAACCGACTCAAGAACAGGCAAATCAATAGAAAATGTAAAAATAAGATTTATTGATTATATAGAACATAAAAATGAAATAATCCTAACATTAAAATCTGGCGATATTTTTCGAAAACTTCCCGGGAAAAAAATAAATGACACCATAAGTTATGAAATTGCCCTGGAAAAGAAAGGATACATGTCGGAAACATTGTTATATAATACCAGACTATACCGCGAAGGCCAATATAATATACATGAAGATCTCAATTTTAAAATGCACAAAGTTGAAGAAGGGATGGATTTAAGTACAATAATCAACATAAATCCAATCTATTTTGATTTGAATGAATCCGATATCAGGCCGGACGCAGCTATTGAGCTTGATAAAATTGTTAAGGTTATGAATGATAACCCTAATATGGTGATTGAACTTGGCTCTCATACCGATTGCCGTGGAAGTTTTAAACATAATATGGATTTATCAGATAAAAGAGCCAAATCATCTGCGCTGTATGTTAAGGAGAGAATTTCAGATCCTGAAAGGATTTATGGTAAAGGATATGGTGAAAGTATGCTGGTAAATCATTGTGAATGTG
>JARGGF010000022.1 GCA_029210905.1 Bacteroidales bacterium
TGCCTGTTTTTGCAGCATTTTCAATGTTTTTCAGATCAGTATCAATAAAAATAGAGGTTCTGATACCCGCATTTTTAAACTCTGAAATTACTTCTTGCAAAAATGTTAGATTTTTTATAGTATCCCAGCCAGCATTTGATGTCAGTGCCTCTGGAGGATCCGGTACTAAAGTAACCTGCTCCGGTTTAGCTTTTAATACTAACTCAATAAAATTTTTTGTTGGATAGCCTTCAATGTTAAATTCTGTATTTACAATTGGCCTTAGATCAAATACATCCTGGTAGCGTATGTGTCTTTCATCGGGACGGGGATGCACAGTAATACCTTCTGCACCAAATCGTTGGCAATCAATTGCCACTTGCACCAAATTTGGCACATTACCACCTCTGGCATTCCTAATAGTAGCAATTTTATTAATATTCACACTTAATCGAGTCATTTTTTCGTTATATTTATGTAAAATTGATTAGGTTTGTAAATTATATCCTTTTAAATACAAAATTAAGGGGAAAATTCCAAGTAAAATAATTATGCTGGCTAAAGATTTAATATCAGACGTAATTCCTCACTTAATGACCTCAGATACTGGCATTAAAGCTTTAATCTGGATGGAAATTTTCAGGGTGTCGCATTTGCCTATAGTCAATAATGATGAATTTCTTGGGTTAGTTTCTGATACCGATATATATGATTTAAATGAAGCTGATCAGCCTATTGGCTCGCATCCGTTGTCCTTAATCCGTCCTTTCGTATATCGCAATCAGCATGTTTATGAAGTAATCTCTTTGGTTTCAAAGCTTAACCTTAGCCTGGTTCCTGTGCTGAATGAACAAAATCACTATGTGGGCTGCATCACAACTCAAAAACTAGTTGCCCATTTTGGCAAAATTGCGGCCACAAATGAACCTGGAGCCATTATTATTTTAGAATTAAACATTAATGATTACGTTTTAACAGAAATTGCTCAAATAGTTGAGAGCAACGATGCGAAAATACTTAGTCTTTATGTTTCAAGCTTTAAAAATTCTACCCAGCTTAATGTTACCTTAAAACTTAATACTTCAAACCTAAGTTCAATTGTACAAACTTTTGAACGATACAATTATAATATTAAGGCCTCGTTTATGGAAGATGAAGCCCTTGAGCATTTCTACGATGAAAGGTTTGAATCTTTTATGAACTACCTTGATATTTAGCTAAAGCTAAAAGAATTTTTATGAAGCTTATTGGTTTAAACATTTTTTTCCAAATAATTTTGGTAGTCCTTGTTTGTTATCCTGTTTATTCTCAGGATAGTATTCCTGACCTGGTATCTGCTGACTCCACTATTCAAAATTATATCATAAGCAGCATAGAAATAGAAGGAAACCAAAAAACACGCAAAGGAATCATTATTAGAGAATTAAGCTTCAAGGAGGGTGATATATTAACGCTCGCCGAATTAGAAATGGCTTTTGATGAGAGCAAAAACAATCTGCTGAAACAACCCTTATTTAATTATGTTACATTTGATAAAATAATTAAAGATAATGGCCTTATAGCAATTAAAATTATTGTAGAAGAACGATGGTTTATCTGGCCACAGCTGTTTATAATCAATAACGACAGAAATTTTAATAGCTGGTGGCAGACCAAAGATTTCAGCAACCTGGATTACAGACTGGAAGTTACACAATACAATATGCTTGGATTAAATCATATCCTTAGAGTTGAACTATCCTATGGATATACACGGGAACTTACCTTGTCGTATAAGAATATTTTTCTCGATAAAGCGCAACATCATTTTCTGGGAGTAAAAGGCAGTTATTTTCAGCAAAAATCTGTCTTCTACAGAACATACAATAACAAGCAGGAAAGTTATTTAAGTGAGAAAGATGCACTTACAGGAAAACATCTAAGGTTGGAATACAGTTTCAGGCCCAGACATAAATCCCGGCATAGTTTGTTTTTTTCGTACAACTACTTACTGGCCGATGATAGCTTAGTGAAAGTAAATCCAAATTTTTTAGCAAATCAGAACAGTCAAAATTCCTATTTTGAAATGCGATATCAATATGTTTTTGACAGAAGGGACAGCAGGAGCTATCCACTAACTGGTAACTGGATAGATATAAACCTGGTTAAGACAGGACTTGGAATAATTCCTTCGCAGAATATTAATTTTTTTCATATCAGAGCTACCTTAAAACAGTTCTACAAGTTTTCGGATAATTTTTATGGTGCGCATTCTTTAAGCCTCAAAAAAACATTTGAAAATGAGCAGCCCCATTATTTCAGACAAGGTCTTGGGTTTTTAGACTATTTAAGAGGCTTTGAATATTATGTTATTGATGGACAGGATTATTATCTTTTAAAAAATACTATAAAATACAATCTGCTGCCAACAAAAATTTCGTACCTGAAATTTATTCCTATTAAAAAATTCAAAAAGATTCATTATGCCTTTTATCTGACCGCATACTTTGATATAGGAATTGCACATGAAAAAAATGATGAACATATTTTAAATAATACACTTTCAAACAAACTATTGTATAGTTCAGGTCTGGGATTTGACATTGCCTCCTATTACGATAATGTAATAAGATTTGAATATTCTATAAACAGTTTGGGCGAGAGGGGATTTTTTATCCATTTCAAAACTTCAATCTAGTGTTTTGTTAAGTCAAAAGAGGTTGTTTAAAAAGTAAATTATCAGCCACCAAAACTCTAAAACTCTAAATATTCACAAAGCATATCCGTTTTAAAATCAGTGATTTGTGGGATTTAGTACCTTTGTGTTTTAGTGGCATTTATCAAATTTTGTGACTTTTTGAATACCCTCCAAACTATTGACACGACACAAGTGTTATAGCAAGACTGCACTTTCAGGTAAATTCAGAACTCAGTAAAAACACTGATCTGCAATCAATGTCGTTTAATTAAGGATCCTTTGTAATGTATTGGAATTTATCTGTTCGCACTCACCCCCCTGGTTTCTCAAAGCGAAACCTTTCCCCCCTCTCTTTTTCAAAGAGAGGGGGGAGGCTGGCGCAGCCAGACGGGGGGTGAGTTTAGAATAATCGATTAAATTAAAGAACATCAGGTTTTTCTTAACTAAACGACATTGCTTAATATATTATAATTATTCAGGGTACCATAAGATTTATTATCAGGGCTTAATGTCTATTCAGTAAGTCTTTTTATTTTTGAGCTCATTCAGATAGCTATTATCTTAATTTATATAAATAATATTTTTTACTAATATTACTTTTTGAGTGCGTTTATCAAAGGTGACTGAGCGTAGTCGAAATATTAATGATTTTAATTTTATACTAAATAATGAATAAATCCACTGAAGAATATTTGCAATCCCTGGTTCAGGTTTTACCTAACCGGCCTGGTGTTTATCAGTATTATGATAAGGATGGTACTATTATTTATGTGGGCAAAGCAAAAGATTTAAAAAAGCGGGTATCATCCTATTTTTTGAAAAATCAGGAATCTGCTAAAACGCGTATTCTTGTAAGGCGTATTGCTGATATCAGGAATATTGTTGTTGAAACTGAAACGGATGCCTTGTTGCTTGAAAATAACTTGATAAAAAAATATCAACCCAGGTATAATGTGATGCTGAAAGATGACAAAACTTATCCCTGGATTTGTGTAAAAAATGAAAGATTTCCACGCGTATTTTATACCCGAAATGTGATTAAAGACGGTTCAAAATATTATGGTCCGTTTACTTCAGTGTACCTTGTAAAAACAATAATTGACCTTTTTAAGCAACTCTATTTATTGCGTACTTGTAAACTCAATTTAAGTGACGAAAATATTGAGGCTAAAAAGTTTAAAGTATGTTTAGAGTACCATATTGGTAATTGTTTGGGTCCCTGTGTTGGTGAACAAACCATGGATGATTATAACGAAGGCATAGATCACATACATCATATCCTGAAAGGCAATATTGGCTCTGTAATTCAGAGCTTAAAGACCAGGATGGCAAACTATGCTGAAACTTTTGAATATGAAAAAGCACATAAAGTTAAAGAAAAGTTATTGGTACTCGAAAATTACCAAAGTAAATCTACAGTTGTAAATGCTACCATAAGTGATGTAGATGTATACTCAATAATAAATGATGAAAACTTTGCCTACATCAATTTTCTCAAAGTTGTAAATGGAGCTATAATTCAGGTCCACACTATTGAAATGAAGAAAAAGTTAAATGAATCAAAAGAAGAATTGTTACCCCTTGGTATTGTTTCAATCAGACAAAAGTTTTTTAGCGTCTCCAAGGAGATAATTGTGCCTTTTCATCTTGATTATCAAATAGATAATGTTAAATTTTTGGTTCCGGTCAGGGGTGATAAAAAGAAATTGCTCGAGCTTTCGGAAAAGAATGTTAAATTCTATCGCCTTGAAAAACAGAAACAACTTGAAAATATTGATCCTCAAAAGCATACCAAAAGAATACTAAAGACGCTACAAACGGATCTTAGATTAAAAGAGTTACCCGTTCACTTAGAATGTTTTGATAACTCAAATATTCAGGGTAGCTTTCCTGTCGCTGCATGCGTAGTATTTAAAAACGCAAAACCATCAGTAAAAGACTACCGACACTTTAATATTAAAAGGGTGGAAGGCCCAAATGATTTTGCTTCCATGGAAGAGATTATTTACCGCCGCTACAAGCGAATGCTCGACGAAGAACAGAGTCTTCCGCAACTGATTGTTATTGATGGGGGCAAGGGACAGCTTAGTGCAGCTGTTCAAAGCCTTGAAAAATTGGGTCTGCGCGGAACTATTGCCATTATTGGTATTGCAAAAAGATTGGAAGAAATCTATTTCCCAGGTGATTCTGTGCCTATTTATTTGGATAAAAATTCTGAATCTTTAAAAATCATTCAGCATGCCCGAAATGAAGCTCATCGATTTGGAATTACCTTTCATAGAAATAAGAGATCGAAAAATTTATTGAATTCAGATTTGGATCAAATTTCTGGCATTGGGGAAAAAACGAAGGAATTATTATTTTCAGAATTTGGTTCCATGAAAAAGATAAAAGAGGCAGATTTTGAACTTTTGAAGGAAAAAATTGGTTCGGCTAAGGCAAAATTGGTCTTTGAATATTTTAACCCTGAAAAACCCTAAAAATTGCTTCTAATTGCCCTAAAATACTGCAATCTTTTGATGGTTCCTATTCGTCTGAATATCAATTAATTTTTATCCTTTTTGGGCTTATTTAAGTCGGTTAGAATTTGATATTGTTAGCTGCACTGTGCAATGGGCCTGTATAAATTACCTATTTGGGCTTAATTTCAGTGCAAAAAAAAAGTTTCATGTTTTTTCTTGAAACGAATTATTTAATATACAATTATTTCAATTTCCATCCCATAATTGTTCCACGTGAAACAATTATTTTTACTTCTCGGCAAATCAAATTAAGCATTTTTTTCTAATACTTTGTTTTATGTTCAGAATTGTTAATGGCCGCTGAAATTAGCTAGGTTGCAAGGACACTGAGCGTAGCCGAAGTGCCGATTTTTTGTCACCACACAACCATCTGGTATAATTTTAATGACCTCAATATCCGGGGTTTCGGCTACGCTCAACCACCTTGCTACATCGCTTTGATAAATAAATTGAGGTGTGTCATTATTATACATTGTTATTTCCAATTTCTAATTACTAATTTCTAATTTCTTATTAAACAACGGTTTGCGCTAAATCAGTTTAGTGAGAGGTCGTTTTGTGTACCCAATCTGCCAGGACACTGAGCGTAGTCGAAGTGCCCGGATTATTGGCTCCGCTCAACCACCTTGCAGAATTAAATTGGTGAGTGATAGCAAGTTTTGCATAATCATGTGCTTAAATATTAATTAATTATTCTCCTACAAATATAACGGCGGTGTGTTTTCCAGCTCGGCTTTTAATTCCATAAACAGGTTGTAATAGGGTTCGTATTTCTTTTTGTCCTTTTCCATAGCATTGAACAATATATGCTCTCTTTCAGATATATACGATAAATAATCAGGATTGTTGCAAAGTTTCATAATTATCATCTTTTTAAAACTTGTTTCACCTGGAATATAATTGGGAAGCTCTTGCCTTGATATCTTGTTAATTATTTCATCGTTTATTTTTTTTAAATTGCTCCATTGGTCGAAAAAGGGTAGTACTTTTTCTTTGATATCTTGCGTCCAGATGGGCACCAGCTTCTCGAAATCTTCGGATGTGTAAATGCTGATATTTCGGGTGTCAGTGGTTGGGAATCGCATATCTCCAAAAGTTAAATCTGACATATGGAAATCATTAGGATATTTTTTGAGTTTTTTATGCAAAATGAACTCAACCGAATTGAATGATAAAAAACCATCTGCGACCATCACTAAATGATATGTTTCATATGATATATAACTAAATCCAAATATATGTTTATTTGAAGGGGTCGTTTTGGTAAAGCTATATCCACTTAAAACCTCTTTGCCTAAAAATCCGATTTCAGTCAACCAGTTGAAATTATTCACAATCTTTTTATTTAATTCATCTAAATTCATAATATATTTTTAATTTCAAACTTGGAAATTTATTTGAGTTATAATTTCAAATACCACTTACCGGGTTTCGGCACCGCTCAACCACCTTGTAGTGTAACTTTGATTTAATATTTGAAGTTTGTCAAAATCACCGATTAAATTTTATTATTAAAACTCCTGCAAATTTAAAGTTCTAATTTCAAATCAATTATCAGTTTGCTGCACCTAACCCTGATGCAAAGCCACTGAGCGTAGCCGAAGTGCCGGTTTATTGGCTCCACTCAATCACCTTGTACAATTTCAACAAGTTACACTTCCGGGGTTTCGACTCCGCTCAACCACCTGCTGTAGCGCTTTTTTTAAGCAGAAGAGGTTTGGTGCAGTTATCTAAGGAATAATTAATTATCAATTCTCTTCATATACGAAGTTCAAATTTCTAATAACTAATTTCTAATATTCCATCACCCTCAAGGTATCCAAATTTAGCCTTACCTTCAGCCACTTTTCAAGAATTTCTTTTTGCTCTTGACGTTCTTTGCGCCATGAATAGCCATTCCACATAATCATAAAACTAATTAGGGTGTCCGTTTCATTATCGCTATTGGATTCTATGGTTTTACCATATCCAAACTTTATTATCTTAGGAAATTGTATCATTACCTCTTTGCTAATGTTTTGAATTGGGATGGTGTCTTTTTTTAGAGCTACAATCTGATCTTCAAGGAATTTAATTTGTTGATCCTTTGAATAGATAATTTCTTCATTTTTCCTGTAAATATCTTCAATAATGCCAATACGAATTTCCTTACTTAGATTGTTCTCGAGATAGTTCATTTGAGAAAATAGTGTGTCTGAATCATCGTTGCCCTGGTGTACCCTTAATAAGGTTTTATCTGTTACCCCGAATAATTTTTTACCAAACCATCCTTTGCCTTTGGTTAAGCCATATTCTTCCATTTTCTCGTTTAAATATTCAATTCGGTTTTTATCTATTTTTTCTCCAATAATGTATACATCAATAACTGAGAGTGTATCACTATATGTTGACTTTTGATTAATTATTTCTGAACCTTCGAAATTAAAATTCTCTTTTATGTATTTGTTAACGATGGAATGAAAACTAGATTCACGCAACACTTCAGTAAATATTTTTGCACTTGGCAGGATTACGATGATTATAAAAATTATCATGTACCGTTTTATTTTTTGTTCGCGCTTTGGATCAACAAAACTTTTTTGAGGGAAGTGTAAATATTTGACAATTAAGTAGGTGGATAAACTTATAAATACTGTGTTTATAAAAAACAAATAAAATGCGCCAAAGAAAAAATTAAATTGTAGGGTGGCTAATCCATATCCTGCAGTACACAATGGAGGCATTAGCGCAGTTGCTATTGCAACCCCTGGTACTACATTGCTTTTTTCGCGGCGTGAACCTGCAACTATGCCGGCAAGCCCACCAAATGCTGCGATTAAAACATCCAGAATTGTTGGTTTCGTTCGCGAAATCAATTCTGCCGATGCTTCTTTTAATGGGCTAAGCATAAATAAGATTGTGGAGGTTATAAGGCTTACCACTATGGCTATTCCAAAATTCTTAAGGGCACGCATTAAAGTCTCCCAATCATTTGTTCCCACTGATACTCCAATTGCCAAAATCGGGCCCATTAGCGGCGAAATTAACATGGCACCTATTACAACAGGAATAGAGCCTACATTTAAGCCAATGGAAGCAATAAATATGGAAGCGATTAAAATCCAAACGGTAGGGCCGCGGAAAACCATATCTTTTTTTATGCTCTCAATGGTTCCGGGTATATCGGTACCTTCCTTGATAGACATAATTTCTTTCAAAAATTCACCGGATGATTTTAAAAAATTCTTAAAATCATAATATAGAATCTTTCGTTTTAACTCCTGATTCTTTTCTGCATCTTCAGTTCTATTGTTCGGTTCCATAAATTATTGGTAATGGTTAATCCTTGTAGAATACTTTAATATTTTTTTTATACAAGTAGTTGTATCCCTTTTATTTAAAGGCTGAAATTCCTGTAATATCCATTCCTGTGATTAAAAGGTGTATATCATGTGTACCTTCATAAGTGATAACTGATTCCAGGTTCATCATGTGCCTCATCATTGGAAAATCACCGGTAATTCCCATAGCACCGAGCATTTGTCTGCTTTCTCTGGCTATGTCAAGGGCCATTTTCACATTGTTGCGTTTTGCCATGGATATTTGGCCAGGGCTGGCTTTATCCTCATTTTTTAATACGCCAAGCCGCCAGGCTAACAATTGTGCCTTGGTTATTTCAGTCAACATTTCAGCCAATTTCTTTTGTTGGAACTGAAAAGATGCGATGGGCACATTAAATTGTTTTCTTTGTAAGGAATATTCGAGTGCCGAACTGTAGCAATCAATGGCTGCTCCTATGGCTCCCCATGCAATTCCATAGCGGGCTGAATTCAAGCACA
This sequence comes from Bacteroidales bacterium, assembly GCA_029210905.1. Classification (GTDB taxonomy): domain Bacteria; phylum Bacteroidota; class Bacteroidia; order Bacteroidales; family NBLH01; genus NBLH01. The sequence goes on from JARGGF010000022.1 coordinate 8,997, forward strand.
TCATAGGTCCTTTCAGACCTTTTATCCCAGGCAAAATGTTTTCTTCTGGTACTATCACATTATCGAATACCAGTTCGCCGGTTAAAGAAGCTCTTAATGACCATTTTTTTGATATTTCCGGTGCAGAAAATCCTTTAAAATCTTTTTCTACAATAATTCCTTTGATGATTCCTTCATCATCTTTAGCCCAAACTATTGCTATATCTGCAATAGGGGAGTTGGTTATCCACATTTTTGCACCATTCAGGATATAATTCCCTCCTTGTTTTGTCAATTTGCATTCCATGCCACCCGGATCCGAGCCATGATTGGGTTCAGTTAAACCAAAACAACCTACAAATTCGCCACTTGCCAGTTTTGGTAAATATTTACGTTTCTGCTCCTCCGTTCCAAAATAATAGATGGGATACATTACCAAAGAACTTTGTACCGATGCTGATGATCTGATGGATGAATCTCCGGCTTCAAGTTCCTGCATAATAATTCCATACGAAATCATATCAAGGCCGCTCCCTCCGTATTCTTCTAATATAAACGGGCCAAGAAAACCTAATTCGCCCATTTCTTTCATCAAATGCTCAGGATATTCATGCCTGTGCGAATATTCATCTATTACTGGTTTTACCCTTCGGTTAACCCATTCTTTTGCAGAATTTCTGATAATTTTATGCTCTTCGCTGATTAATTCGTCCAGATTAAAATAATCTACCATATCATTTCATATTTTTTCGTAATTGCTTTAAACAAATTTAGTATTTTTTTGGAATTATTCAATTTGGGTTATTATTGCTTTTAGCAATGATTAGACGTTCATTTTAACTACCGCTATTTTAATTATTTTGTATTTTTCTTATCAAAATACCTGAATCTTGTTTTTAAGAGTTTCTGATTTTCAATTTCTTTTAGCAATTTTGGAAATATTTGATTTTTGTTACATTTTCATTACATTTTTAAAATGAGTGCCAATCAAGCTGTTCAGTATCAAATTCAAACTGCCAATGTTGACGCTACTTCGTATATCTATTTTCATACAAAGGAGCCGGTTCCATTGGCAAATTATTTTTTGAATTTTAAATATCTAAATTCTGACCAGGAGGCCATAATTTCAGGTGAATCTAATAAAATTAGTACCAGCTTAAGCAGTGAAAAATCTACCAAAAATACTCCCATTTCATTCCAGTATTCAGATGCAATACTGCTGGTTCTTATTGCTTTATTTTCTTTAATAGCGTTTGTGAAAATATCGGGTAAAAATTATTTAAACAGAATATTTACGTCCGTTTCAAATTATTCTTATTCAAACTCGTTTTTTAAAGAAAAAAACCTTGCTTATACCCTGAATAATAACATTTTACTTTTTGTTTTTTTTATAAGTGCAGCTATGTATTCCGGGTTAATCGTTGATTATTTTGGTCTTCCGGTGTTTATTGCAAACAGATGGCTACAAATGTTGTTTTATCTTGCCATTATACTCACTGGCATCATTATTTACAAACTAACCTACAGGGTTTTTGGCTTAATGATAGGAAATTATCGTATTACCGCGGAATTTTTATTTTTTTTCAGTAACCTGCTTAAAGTACTTGGTTTAGTATATGTTTTTTTATTATTTGCTTCTCACTTCAGCTCTGGTAGTATAAAAACTACTTTTCTTTATGCTGCAGTTTTGGCCACATTAATTACATTTTTCATCAAACTCTACAGGATTTTTGTAATATTTTTAAGAAATAGGTTTCCTTTATACTATATGATTTTGTACTTTTGTGCCCTTGAAATTATACCTGTAGTACTGATAATAAAAATATTATGGCTAATAAGTCGGGAAAATTTTACTTTTTTCAACATATTGACGTAAATTTTACTTTTATCATGCATGGTATTACAGTTAATTTAGCAGTATGAACCAAAATAATCCGGGCGTGAAAATTAAAAAGATTCTTGTATCACAACCCAAACCTGAGAATGACAAATCACCATTCTTTGAACTAGCCAAAAAGAATAATCTAACTATTGATTTCCGGCCATTTATTCAAGTGGAAGGAGTATTATCGAAAGATTTTAGGAAGCAGAAGGTTAATATTCCTGAGCACTCAGGGGTTATTTTTACTAGTAGAACGGCAGTTGACCATTTTTTCAGGATTGCAAAAGAATTGAAACTGGTTATTCCTGAAACCATGAAGTATTTTTGTATTAATGAGGCTACCGCTTTTTATTTGCAAAAATACATTGTTTACCGTAAACGGAAGATTTTTTATGGTAAAGGAAAATTAGATGATTTAATCGAAGTATTGATGAAACATAAGGATGAAAAATTCCTTGTTCCATTGTCGGATATTCATAAACAGGATATCCCCAGGAAACTACGTAAAAACAAATTTAAATTTACTAAAGCAATTCTCTACAAAACTGTAAGCAGCGATTTATCTGATTTAGCAGATGTTAACTACGATATTTTAGTGTTTTACAGCCCTTCGGGTATCAAATCATTATTTCAGAATTTTCCCGATTTTAAACAGAACGAAATTAAAATTGCTTCATTTGGTCAAAGTACTGCTAAAGCGGTAAAGGAAGCGGGATTAAGGCTTGATATTCAGGCCCCTATGCCTAAAGCGCCATCCATGACCATGGCACTTGAAAACTTTATACTTAAACACAATAAATAAAGGGGCAAAGCCCCTTTATTTTGCTTTCTTAAATTTCTCCCAAATTAGCATCATTAAAATTAATTCTTTAGTATGAGTTTTAGTTATCCAAAAAAAGAAAAGCTTTGTAGTAAGTATATTATTGAAAAGCTTTTTGATGCGGAGAAACCCATTTATGAGTTTCCACTTAAATTTTTTTGGATACTTCATTCCCTGCCCGAAGAAGTTCCGGCACAATCTCTGGTTACTGTTTCAAAACGGAGATTTAAGCGCGCAGTAAAGCGCAATCTTTTGAAGCGAAGAATGCGTGAAGCTTTCAGGTTAAACAAGAGTATTCTGTATGGCAAAATTCAGTCTGTCAACGTGCAAATTGCCCTTATGATCATATACAATCATGGCGAAATTTTACCTTTCCAAAAAATTGAATCGGCCATGATTAAGGCGCTTAACAAGTTGGTGCTTAAGGTAGAAGAGGCTTCAAAAACGATTTCTTAAGATTTTTCTGTCAATTACTTTTCTTACCTTTTTTTAAAATTTCCCCTTTTTTATCATTTTTAATATCTTGCATGCTTTTATCAGCTATTTTCACCGATTTTTGTATCGATTTTTTGTGAAAATAAAATTAATCGTATCTTGAAACGTTCATAGGAGGGGTACGTTTTCTTAGGTACTAAAGTTTGGGCTTTAGTGAGGGTATATTAATTTTTTTTATATTTACCTTAGCTATGATTGTTGTCTAGGTTTTTATATTCCAACCTGGGCACATTTGAATAGTATATTGCAAGTTTCAACAAACTCTTTTAAAAAAAAGGATAGAAAAAACTATATAATTATGAAACACATTAAAATATTAAAATCCTCGCGCTCATTGCTTATTGCAGGGACTATTGCCATTTCGTCCATTTTTTTTATTGGCTTTGATGATTCTGACGACTTTGAACTGGCAAAAAACATGGATATCTACCATACACTCGTAAGAGAGCTTCGGTTATTTTATGTAGATGATATTGAAATATCAAAAATATTCCGCAGCAGCATTGATGATATGCTACAAACACTTGATCCTTACACTGTGTACTATCCCGAGTCTGAAATTGAAGACTTCAGGTTTATGACAACCGGACAGTATGGTGGTATTGGTGCTTTAATGCGTACAGAAAAAGATAAAATTGTTATAGAGGAAATTTATGAAAACTATCCTGCTGATAAAGCTGGATTTAAAGTGGGTGATATTATAACAAAAGTTGGTGATCAGGTGGCCAATAGTAAAAATTATGATGATGTAAGTATCTTAATGAAGGGCATACCTGATTCACAGATTGACATCACCGTTTTTCGGCCTACAGACGATAAAGAGTACACAAAAACTTTGACCAGGGAACGTATTCAGGTTGAAAATGTTCCATATTTTGGAATGCTCAAGGACAATATCGGGTACATAAAACTTACAGGGTTTACACAAACTGCCTACGATGAAGTTAAATCGGCCTTAGTGCAGTTAAAAGTAAAAAATGCTGATAAAATAATTCTTGATTTAAGAAACAATCCAGGGGGATTATTAATTGAAGCTGTTAAAATTGTCAGTTTATTTGTTAATGAAGGTACCAGTGTTGTCAGCACTAAAGGAAAAGTGCAACAATGGAACCACAACTTTACTACAAACCTGCAACCTGTTGATATACAAATTCCTCTGGCAGTATTAGTTAGTCGTAATTCTGCCTCTGCCTCAGAGATTGTTTCGGGGGCACTTCAGGATTTAGACAGGGCCATCATTGTGGGCGAGCGAACCTATGGTAAAGGCCTGGTTCAGACTACCCGTGATTTAAGCTACAATGCAAAGCTAAAAGTTACCACTGCTAAATACTACATCCCCAGTGGCCGATGTATACAAGCTTTGGATTATACACACCGAAATTCTGATGGAAGTGTTGGTTTTATTCCGGATTCTCTAATTTCGGAATTTCGCACACTGAGTGGAAGAAAGGTATACGATGGAGGAGGTGTAATCCCCGATATTAAAGTTGAGGAAAGTGATATCAGCCCGATAGCTCAACATCTTTTTAATGATTTGATTATTTTTGACTTTGCCACACAATATGCCTCAAAACATGATAGTATACCACCTCCGGAAATTTTTAAACTAAATGATAATGAATTTAATGACTTTGTTGACTTTGCACTTACCCGCAATGTGAATTACAAAACTGAAACCGAAAAGGAGCTCGACAAATTAATAGAGATTGCTAAAAAAGAAAAGTATTACAAAAAAGTTAATGGTGAAATTGAGGCTCTTAAAAAAGGACTGAACCATCAAGTACGCGATGATATTATTTACTTTAAGGATGATATTACAGATATTCTTGAAATTGAAATTGTTCGAAGGTATTATTACAGAAAAGGTGCTATCATAAATAGTTTAGCTGAAAGTAATGGGGTAGAACAGTCTATTGCTGTGCTTAAGGATCAGAACAAATATAACACTTTATTGAAACCTTAAAGCTTTTTTGGGGTACACTCTTTTTTGTTAATTTATATTATTACTGCTGTAAAATTGATTATTTGAATACTTTATTTTTGGTATACTTATAAAAATCAATTTATCCCAAAATATTTATTGTGCAGTTTCAGATTAATTTAACATTAAATATTATGTAAAATATGCTTAATTTATTTGACATAAATAAAAGATTTCTGGTTTTATTAAAGCTTTGTTGTACTTTAATAATCGCTAAATTATTGAGGCTTTCTATTTTATTTATTGTACCTGTAGTATGTGAAAATTTTTAATTAATTTTGTTCTTAATTATGTAGATTGAATAATTATCATTATCTTAAAGTTACAAAACTGTTTTGGACATTTTAGAAGATAATTATTGTGTT
>JARGGF010000230.1 GCA_029210905.1 Bacteroidales bacterium
AACGGTTTTAGGCATCTTCGAAGCTTCCGGTGTCAGTAACAAGAGGATTTTTGTTAAATACAATCAGATAACCGGACAAGATTATACTACTTGTGAATTACGCTACCCACCATCCTGGTCCGAAGATCTTTATGGCTATTATGCAGTTCAGGAAATGCCAATGGGACCCTATATGGTAGTTGATGAGTACTGCGTAAACTGTCGCTTAAGTGGTGGAGATCCTAATAAACCAGACTTTTGGGAAGATTAGTAACTATTTAATCTAATCTTTAAAAATTTATATTCTTTTTGTTGAATTTCTTTTTTTTTCTTTTTTTAAAAATTAACCCAAATGTTTAAATACCAATTTTTTAGTCTTTTAATTTTCTTAAATTTTCAGCTTACATCATTTGCACAAGAATCTTTAAATCTTGCTGAGAAATTTTATGTACATACTGACAGAACAAGTTACGTAGCTGGAGAAGAAATTAAATTTAAAGCCTATTCGCTAAATATACATGAGGATAATAAATCTCCACTTAGTAAGGTGCTCTATTTGAATGTTGTAGATAAAAATGGGGAGACTATTGGGAAAAAGAAATTTCAAATTAATGCCAATGGTTCATTTGGGAGCATTAAAATACCTGAAAATGCAAATTCGGGCTATTATTTTGTTTATGCTTATACCAAATGGCAAAGAAATTTTGGTTTGGAAGGGTTTGCAGTTAAAAAAATATTTGTAATAAATTCTCAATCAGGCATTAGCTACCAGGCACAAAATCAAAGAAAGCCTAAATTTGAAATGTTGTTTTTTCCTGAAGGTGGTATTTTAAATGCAGGTGCAAAAAATAAGGTTGCTTATTTTTTGAAAGATAAAAATGGCCAACTCCTTTCAGCAAAAGGTAAAATTTTGAATGAAAAAGGAGAAGTGGTAGCCAGATTTGAATCAGGTGAAAATAAAATAGGCACATTCATCATTGAGGCACTCAATAATATGCAGTACAAGGCTTTAGCTTATATTGGAAACGATAGTATTATGTTTCATTTGCCTAAATCAAAGGCAATCGGATATGCTTTTAACATTGATAAATCAACCGATAACTATGTTACTGTCTACAGATCCAAACCTTTTAATAAGGCGCCTGCAGATGCGCTAAAACTTGAGATTGAGTATAATGGATTTACCTACCTGAGCTATACTGATTCATTAACAAGCAATGAATACAACATTAAAATACCAAAAAAATCATTTATCCCGGGCACCAGCAGGATAATTTTCCGAAATACAGATAATGAGATATTATATGATCGATTTATTGACGTCTATAGAAAGGAGTTGATGGATGTACAATTAAAAGTAGCCAAAGTGGTATATTCAAAGAATGAAAAAGTGCTTATAAACCTAAAAGCAATATATTATCAGCAACCTCAGGTTAATGCAAATTTGTCAGTATCGGTTTACCGGCTCGGAGATCAGGATTTTTCATCTGAATACCATGATTTTAGCAACATTGCTACATCATCAATATTAAGTCCGGTTCTTACCGAAATTCTTAACCCGCAACAAGCTGATATTAAAGACGTTTATAAAAATCTTAATGATTATCTGCTTGTATCTGAAAATCCGGATAAATTTAAAAAGGGAATTAAGTTTTTACCTGAGACAAAAGGTCCTTATTTATCAGGAATTATTCAAAATGACGATCTAAATCATCCAATAGAACCTGACCTTGCAATTTTTGCAACTTTCCTTGATTCAGTCAGAAGCACTTACACCATACAACCCGATGCGCAGGGGCAATTTATACAATTGTTTCCTGATAAGTTCGGTTTGCATAAAGTATTTTTTCAATACAATGGAAAATTTTCAAATTATCAGATGATTTTTGATAATGATTTTGTTGATTCTTTTCCCCCATATAATATGCTACCACCTTATATTAATGAAAGCAAAAAAGAGTCTTTAAAAAGATTGATGCTTAATTACCAGATAATGAAACAGTTCAATGGCAATCCATTAATCACAAAAAAAACTGACAATCTGGAAAATTTGTTTTATGGCATTCCTGATTCAAGTTATATTTTGCAAAAATACATTGACTTACCTACAATGGAAGAGGTATTTAATAACATCATTCTTAATGTTCTTGTGAAAAAAAGAAAGAATGAGTATCAAATTGCAGTTTATGACGAAAATAATTTGCCACTGAATTTTTCACTGCTTATTCTTGTTGATGGTCTTCCTATTACTAACCTTGAGACAGTATTAAAAATTCACCCCTTAAAAGTAAAAAAGATTTCAGTGATTAATTCAAATTATCTTATTGGGGAACGATATTTTGGGGGCATCATCAGCATTTTTTCAAAGGAAAATGATTTTGCAGGAATAAAACTGCCCTCTACTGCTCAAATAATTGATTTTGAATTGATTACTCCTTCAAATGAAATATTGGCAAAAGATTTCTCTGATTTAAAAACAGAAAAACATCTCCCTGATTTGAGAAATACCATCTATTGGAATCCTGAAATTATTACCGATAATTCTGGCAATGCAAACTTCTCCTTTTACACATCTGATGAAACAGGTAAATTTATCATCAGAGTTGAAGGGATATCAGCAGAAGGTTCACCAGGTGTTGGATATTTTGTATATGAAGTAACTAAATAAAAAATGACCGACTGATAATAACTTTTCCATATTTTGTTAAAATGAGAGAGAATTTAGCATTCCATCAATATTTTAAATCAAAGTGCTGAAATATTTCCTACTTTTACATGCTCAGCAGGCTGTTCTATCGCTGTTTTGCGTAAGCAAAAGAGAGGAAAGTCCGGGCAACACAGGGTGCCATACTTCCTAACTGGAAGATCTTCGTGAGGGGATAGTAACGTAACAGAAAATAACCGTCCCGACATTTTATGTCGGGGTAAGGGTGAAAAGGCGAGGTAAGAGCTCACCGGTGCCGTGGGCGATCATGGCAGCCGTACGTCTTATGGGTTGAAAGATCAAATATACCAACGCTGTAGGGTGTCCCGCCCGATGTTGGGGGGTAGATCGATTGAGCCTTGCAGTAATGTAAGGCCTGGATAAATGATAGAAGTTCCATTTAGGTGGAAAACAGAACCCGGCTTACAGGCTTGCTGAATTTTAAAAATGCCATTTGAGAATTTTCCCAAATGGCATTTTATGTGTCAGATAGTCAGTGTTTTATTAAGACTGATAATTTGCTTTTATAATTTCAATGGCCTTCTGGCTACCCATTTCTTTTGCTTTTAGAAACTCACGATATGCCTTTTTCTGATGATCCAATTTTTGGAAACATAAACCACGGTTAAAATAGGCATCTGCTTTTTTAACAAAATTCAGGTTTATCGATTTTTGATAATCATCCGAAGCTTCAATATATTTTCCAAGGAAAAAGCGGGCAGTGCCCCTGTTATAGTATGCATCTGCAAGGGTTGGATTAAAACCTATGGCTTTGTTGCAGTCCAGTATTACCTTTGTAAATTCTCTCTTAGCCCCCCAAGCAGTGCTTCGGCGATAATAGGCCCAGTCCCAGTAAGGTATTTCCTTTATGGCTTCATCACAAATTGAAAGCAATTCATCCCATTGTTTATCAAAAACAGCACCTTCAATTTTTTCTCTGTAAGCATCTATGAGCTCTTGGTTCTTCTTAGCTTCGTTCTTCAATTTCGTTTCAGTTAATTGTAAATTCTCTTCTTTCTCAGTCTCTTTTATTTCCTCTTTGCTTTCAACAATTTCTTCAGTTTTTGCTTCTACATGCTCTTCCTGATTTTTTTCTTCTTTATTTATATCAGCAATTTCTTCAGTTTTTTTCTTAGATTCTTCTTTTTCAGGAACAGTTGTTTTTTCAGTCTTATGCTCTTCTTTGCTTGTATCAGAAATTTCGTTTATTTCATTTTCTTCCGCTTTCGACAAAGCCATAGACTTTTCAAGTTCACGTTTTCTTTCTAAAATTATTTCAGCTGCCGATTTTTCTTTTTTCTCTGCTACCTGTTCAACTTTCTTTTCAACATTTTCGGCCTTCTCGATATCCTTTTCTACTTTCTTTTCAACATTTTCAACCTTCTCGAAATCCTTTTCTACTTTCTTTTCAATCTGTTCTTTGTGTTCATTAACAGCTTCATTTGTTGTCTTTTGATCTGCTTTTTTATGTACTTCTCTTAGCCGTTTTTCCTTTCGCTCCTGTTGTTTTCTGCTGTGTTTATCCAAAGCAAGGTATAAATCGTTTAAGATATCTTCTTCTCTTCTTAGTTGCTTTCCCTTATCTGTTTTACTTTCCTGTGTTTCATCAAGTATCGATTGGACATCTTCTGATTTTTCTTCTTCTTTTTTTGAAACTATTTCTTTGGCTGTAGGCAGAGTATCATCTTTAATCGACTTAACCGGCTCATATTCAATGGTTTTTTCTTCTTTTTCTTCGTTTCCCGGCTTAATTTTTTCTGCAATTTTTTTAATTAATTGCATCTGTTCATTTTCTATTTCCTTTTTTTTCTCCTCATTTGTGCTTTTTTCATACATGGTATTGCCTAATTCTGATTTAACTATTTCATTGTCTTTAGTTTCAACGATTGTTTCATCCTTTTTATTAGCTTTTCCATTCAATTCCTCTGCAAATTCTTTAGTTTTTTCCGTTTCCACTTTCGCAACTTTCTCTGCTTTTTTATGGTCATGCAAATGGAAATCTGCTGGTTCATCCATGAGTCCTGCCTCGATAAGGTATTTTTCACGGTAACGACTATTTTTTAAATTAGCCCTTTCTTCGCCAGTAAGCATTTTCTGTTTTTTTATAGGCTTAATATTTACAAATTGATCACCACTTTTTATGTTGTCAAATATTAGCTCAATGGATTCTTCTATAAATTTACAACATTGAGTTGGACTAACAACAGCCTGTTCTTCAGATAACACAATAACAATCCAGCCAAGCTCATTTGCAAACCGCTGTCTGATACGGTCTTTGGCCTCATAATCTTTTTGAATATTTTCAGGAATATTACTTAAGGTATAAGGCTCCTCAATTTCAATGGCTACATTTAATTTAGGTTTCTCAAATTTTATTATAAAATCCGGAACATAATCAAGGTTTTTGGTTTCATGGACCACTTTTACATTATCTAAAACTTCATCGGGAAAATACTCCTCCAGAAATAGTTTAAATCTTTTTTTTGCTTGTGAATATTCATTATGCACCGCAATAATTATATCGTAGCTACTTTTAAAAAAGTTGGTAATTTCCCGTTGTCTGTATTGTCCAACCAATTTAGGCTCTTTATTGTCCTTTTCTATTTTTTCAAGCTTCGTTTTTAATTTCAGGTAGGTTTCTTTGTGCTCATGGTATAGCTTCATGTCCTGTAAAAACTGTTTTTTAAGTTTGCCGTATTGGACAAACTCAAAAATCATTGCTACCAGTGATATTAAAGCTACAAAAAACAACAAAATAAACCATCCAAGATTGGATTTACTATCCATGAGATTAATGGTAATGAACGCTGCAGCTGAAGCTATAAATATAATGGTTCCCAAATACTTCCGTTTGGCTTTTTCCGGTATAGGTAAAAGCTTTGGAAGTGTTGGTGTTGGAATACCTTCCTGCCTAATCTTATCGACTTTTTGTGGCACAATTGTGTAAGGATAAAATTCCTTCATAATTAATTGATTTCTAGAACATTAAAACTTTATAACGCTAATTTCTAACATATTTTACATTATAATTATCAAAATTCATGCAATTTTTTTATTTTTTCCAACTTAATTTGATATTTTTTTGTCGTAAGGCACGAATTTATTGGTTTGATTGATGTAAATAAAATCTTGATTTTGTTTTTATTTGGTAAATTATTGATTGCATTTAGTCTAAATCAGTGTACTAAAATATAATCGTTTAAATTAAAAAATCAAAACAAATTTTTATTAAATATTTAACTGATACAAGTAACTAAAAAAAACAGATAGCAGCTTCCGATATCAATATCACCTGATTGAGGTCACCTGCGAAGATTAACTAATTATTCTGTCCTAAGGAGTATTCTTGCAAAAAAGCGGCAATCCGTTTTTCATGCCAAAGCTGCTCTTTAAAAGGAAAACCATTCGAAAAACCAACGTGCCCGCCATATTTTGGAGTCTCCAAGAAAACAAAATTATTCTCCCGGGCTTCTTTGAATGGATAACATTCCTTTCCCAGAAAGGGATCATCCAGTGCGTTAATAATCAATGTTGGCACCTTGATATCTGACAAAAAATACTTGCTGCTGCACTTTTCGTAATAATCTTCGGCACTGGCAAAACCATGAACAGGTGCTGTAAATAAATCGTCATAGTCATGAAAATTGTTTGCTTTTTTTATCTCATTTTTTGAAATTGTGGTAACCTTATGGTTTTCAATTTTATAAAGTGCCTTCTTTTTTAAACTTCGCATAAACCGCTGTAAATAGACAAAGTTGGATCCTTTACTTAATTGCACTGAAGATGATTTTAAATCGCAAGGTACTGAAACACCTATTGCCCCTCCTATTTTATCAGAAATGGCCGTGCCTTTTTCACCAACAAATTTTAAAGTAATGTTGCCTCCAAGACTATAGCCCAATAAATAGATCTTTTCATAAGCAAATTGCTTAATGCAATGATTTATAACCAATTCCAAATCGTCAGTTTTACCGCTGTGGTATGAACTAAGAAGTTTGTTGGGCTCTTCGCTACACCCCCTAAGATTAACTGCAATAGCATCCATACCTATTTTAGCGGCTGTATTGGCACTGCCTTTAACATAGGCTTTGTAGGAATTTCCTTCCAGTCCATGTGTAATAATTAGTACTGCACTACTTCCTGTACTGACCCTATCTATATCAATAAAATCGCCATCATCAGTATTTATTCTATGCCGGGTATAAGCTACACCTTTAACTTTCCGCAACAGGGCTGGTGCAATAGTATTAATATGTTTATTCCTAAAAATTAAGGGAGGCTTAAAATTATTTAATGCTATTATTGGCATTTTTATCAATGTTATAGTTTGTAATT
>JARGGF010000231.1 GCA_029210905.1 Bacteroidales bacterium
TAAAACACAACCTAAACTAATAAACTAATAAACTAATAAACTAATAAACCAATAAACCAATAAACCAATTAACTAATTAACTAATAAACAACAAAAAATTGCCCCTTAACTAAATCACCTTTTATCAAGGTATCGGAAATTCAATAAGAGCCCTAAAAATCCAGTTTCTCCTTTAAATTTTTAAAACCGGTTTTGCTTATTTTCAATTTTGCCCCATTCTTTAAAATAGCCAGGTAACTTTCTTTTTCGTAAGGTTCCAGCTGCTTAATTTCATCTATATTAGCAATATAAGAGCGGTGAATGCGAACAAATCTGCCTGCATCAAGTCCCATTTCAAAGTATTTCATTGTGGCTTGTTTAATGTAGCGGGTTTCTTTGGTATAAATCATCACATAATCATCTTGTGCTTCAAGATAAAAAATTTCCTCCACAGGGATAAGTTTAATTTGATGCCCAGTTTTCACTACAATCCTGCTAAGTGGTTCATTTGGTTTGCTTACATTATACTCACTTAGCTTTTGGTAATCAGGCACTTTACTATCGCTTGACTGAAAATGATCAACCACCTTTTGAATTGCCTGTTGAAGTCTTTCTGTAGAAAAAGGTTTTAACAGATAATCTATGGCGCTAACTTCAAAAGCTTTTAGGGCAAATTCATCATAAGCAGTAGTAAAAACAATCATTGGCTGATGTTCAAGCAATTCAATAAGTTCAAATCCGGTCAATTTGGGCATTTGGATATCAAGAAATACCAAATCCGGTTTTAATTCATTGATGGCTTTCAGGCCGGTAAAACCATCTTTACAAACCTCAATTATTTCAATTTGTTTATTATCTTTTAAATAAAAATTCAACAAATCTATTGCAGGTTGCTCATCTTCAATGATTAAAGTTTTGAGAATGGTAGACATAAATATTATTTTTGAGGAATCAATAATTTAGCAGTAAATATATTAGATTTAATTTGTGTTTTCAATAAATTTGGACTTTTATACATGATTAAAAGTCTTTTTTGAATATTGGAAAGCCCAATGCCTTCACCTTTGATCGATTTTGCTTCAGGATCAAAGTTGTTTTCAATTGTAATTTGCAATATATCATTGGTATACTCACATCTAACTTTGATGTCAACGGATTCAGTACTTTCGTAAATGCCGTGTTTTATAGCGTTCTCAAATAAAGGTTGCAAAATCATGTTGGGCAGTAATTTACTGCAACAATTTTCATCAATTTCTTTGATGTAGTTTAGTTTATCTCCAAAGCGGATTTTTTCCAGGGCCAGATATTTTTCAATATTTCCCAATTCAACATCAAGTGTGGATTTATCATTATGATTGGTTTTAAGCGAGTAACGCATTAATTCAGAAAGCTTTACAAGCATCTCCCTGGCCTTTTGCGGATTGGTAATCGTTAATGAACTTATAGAATTCAAACTATTAAAAAGAAAATGTGGATTTATCTGGTTTTTTAAGCTGGTTAGTTCTGCTTCTTTTACAAGAGCTTTCAGCTCAACTTCCTGCTTAATTTTTTCCTGAAAATTTTCATAATAGGTTATTGAATAATAAACCAAAGCAATTAGTGCATAATATAAGAGCCCGCTTATGGCCCGCCATGCAATAGAGTTATCCAGAAAATTAATATAAAATGCCTGATTTATAAGCAGGCTCAGTAGAAAATAGCTAATTCCCAGCCAAACTCCTGTAAGAAAAAGCATTGAAAAGAAATGGTTAATAAAAAACAAAAAAACTGATGATTTTGTTAAATCATTAAAAGACACAATGTACCAGATACTTGCACCTAATATTGCGTAGTTTCCATTGAATATTAAACTATCGGCCATGGCATTAAATGCACCAATATTGTAAACATAATGAAGCACTATGGCCTGTATAATACCAATAATAGCCCAAACCGAGCTATAAATTATCAAATTAAGACGATTTGAGCTTTGTGTTATTATCATTAGTTTAAGACGATAACTCCTTTTTAAAATTATTTGCTTATCGCAAAATTATCAGAAAGCATGGTAAACATAGGTCCTGCCATGCTAATAATACAATCAAAATTCGAAACTACATATTTCTTACCTCGCCACCACCAAACAAGGTTAATCCTTTAATAATAAGCCGTTTATCTGAGTTGATGTGAAAGTTTTTCAGAGTGTTTCTTTTATCGGCAAATCCTCCAAAAATCGGCACTACATCAATGGTAACATCCCAATCGGAAGGAATCACAAATTTTGTGCCTCCAAAAATGGTAACCACATCAATTACAGCCCTGTTGCCAGCCAATTCAGTATTTAAAAAATTATAGTCTGCTCCGCCAAAAATAGCTGTAATTCTGCCACCCATAAAATTCTTAGAGGTGATAATTCTGTTGGCGCCACTAAAAACGTTTAAATCATCAATGGTATCTTCAGCGTTTGTGCTGGTTTCCATATTATTCTCATTGACTTCACGTGTTTCATTTTTTCTGCGAATAAGTATGTATGCTCCTATAGCTACAAAAGCCGCTGGCCAAAGTTTTCCCAATCCTATTCGTCCCATGCCAAAAACTCCTGGTAATATAAAAAACACGCCTATGCTTATTAAAACCAATCCGGCAGTTTTATTGCGATTACCCGCAACTGAAAAAAGTCCGATAATAATAAGAATCATTTGCCACGAAAAAATATTGTGTTTTATAGCCTGAGGAATAATGCCCATATTACTAAATATAAGCAAGCCTCCTATAAAAATAAAAACAATACCAACTCCAAGTCTTTTATCTTGTTTATTATCTTTATTCGAAGGCCTTTTACCGAAATCATCGTCTAGTCTTCTCATTTTCTTTCTGTGTTAAATATTTTACTAATTAAGTAAAGATTTTGTCAATTTATTAAAACACTTCAATAATTTCGTGTTAGTCTTCAATTGGCTCTATTTTGTCAATATCAAATTCGATATTTTCGTATTTTGATTTTTTCTTTTTCGGCTGAGTCTTAGGTTTCTCCAGTTTAGTCGATGGTTTATTTAAATAACTAATTACCAGGGCTGTGCCAACGAATATAAAAACTGCAGGCCATGCAATTTTCCAGTCCATGGGTGAAAAGGGATATAATTTGTCCCACATAAAAATTCCACCAATCCCAATCATAAATAAGCCGCCAATGCTTTTCTTTTTTACGGTAATTAACAGGATGCCAATTACTATCAGCAACATTTGCCACGAAAACAATATATATGAGATATTATATGGGATAAAATCGAAGTTTTTGCCAAGTAGAACCAGACCAATGAGCAGAAAAACCAACCCAACAAAACTTCTGTTATCTCTTTCGTGTCCTCTTTTATCAATACAATCTTTCATAATTACTGGTGTTTTTATTATAAAAAAATTCGGGTTATTATTTAATAAATATTATAGTTCAAAACTAAGGAGTATATTCGCTTCAGCAAAGCAAAAATCGGTAAAGGTGTAATAAAAATCGGTGAGAACAGTTTTTTGGACAAAATGCTTACTTATAAAGTAAAAGTTAAGGGTCTGAAAATTTAATTGTTAATTGTATCGTCTCAATGAAATCGCATTTGAAACCTAATTCAGATAAAAATGAAATAGTAATACCAAAAGTTTTGATTAATCAAGTTCTAATGTTTCTCATGTTGGATTATTTTATTGCTAATTAAATTGTCTACAAATTAAGTATATGCCTGTGTATGAATTGAATACTTTTCCCAATTTTGGATGGATTAATTTTGGTGGATTTTTGTGAATTAGTGGTTTAGTGGCATATTTCCTTTTGCCACTAAGGCACCAAAACACAAAATTGCACAAAACAAAAAGTAAAAATCCCGCAATCTGCTGATAGCCTATCTAATACGCATGTTACTTGTACGTGCGAAACTTTAGTTAAGTTTATTTACCCATTAATACGGAGATTTTAAGTCCTTAGATAGCTCAGATATAAGCAGATTAAAAATTATCTGCGAACATTTGCGCCATCTGCGGACAAACACTTTTTTTTAAGCATAAAGCTATGAATATTAAGCTCTTAAATATTGAGTTGCGCTTTGGAATAATTTCTGACAATTTCAAAATTTATATGCGATTCCCCTGTTGTATCGCCAATAACTATTTACAATATCAGTAAATATCCATGCCACCAGCATATTTAGCTTTTAATTGTAAGTACCTGGCAGACTGAATATTTACGGCATCTATTTTCATTTTAATAAAGGGTATTCTTTTTCAATCATGCATTCCGGTTTATTTGATTTATTTTTGCAGCTTAAAATATAAAAAAACAAGATGGCATTACTCAATATATACAAGAAACAGCTTTTTAGCCCAAATTTACTAAGCTTGTTTATCAACCCCTTTTATATTATTAGGAGAAGTTTGTATTATTCGATAAAAAAGTATGCTCCCAGCCTGGAAGGTGAGCTCTTAGATTTTGGATGTGGCGATAAACCTTATAAAAGTTTATTTAACAAAGTAGAAAAATACATTGGCCTTGATATTGAAAACGAAGCCCACTCGCACGAAAAAGAAGAAATTGATGTCTATTATGATGGAAGGACAATTCCTTTCAACAACGGCCATTTTGATGTAGTTTTTTCATCAGAAGTATTTGAACATGTATTTGATATTGAAAATGTTATTAATGAAATACATAGGGTTATAAAACCTGGGGGCAAACTTTTTATCACGGTTCCATTTACATGGAATGAACATGAAATACCTAATGATTTTGGAAGGTACACTTCCTTTGGAATTAGGCACTTATTAGAAAAAAATGGTTTTGAAATTATTAGCTTGGAAAAATCGGGACATTTTGCTGCTGTAATTGCTCAATTAATTATGCTATACATTTACGAATTAATCGCTACTAAAAACAAATATCTGAACTTGTTGATAAACAGCATATTTGTAGCACCATTTACAATTTTAGGAGTAGTTATAAGCACAGTTTTGCCAAAAAGGAAGAGTCTGTATTTTAACAATATTGTGCTTGCCAAAAAGAATTAAATAAAACATGAAAATTTTAATTATCAATAAATCCGATTCCACCGGTGGTGCTGCAATAGCTGCCCGCAGACTGAAAGATGCTTTGCAGGCAAATGGACATGAAGTTAAAATGTTGGTACAGGAAAAATTATCAGATGATGATACAATTTTTTCGACAGGCACCGGAAAATTAAAAAAATATCAAAACTTTTTACTTTTTATTCTTGAACGGCTTTATTTTTTATTTTATGAAAAATCCAAAGCTCTCAGGTTTTCATTTTCCCCGGCAATTGCGGGAGAAAACATTTCAAATCATCCTTTGGTTTTGGAAGCCGATGTAATTCATTTACATTGGTTTAACCAGGGATTTCTTTCCTTAAAAAACCTCAATCAATTATTAAAGCTGAATAAAAAAACAGTCTGGACACTACACGACATGTGGGCCTTTACCGGCGGTTGCCACTACAGTGGTGATTGCAGCAATTACACTGAAAATTGCGGTAATTGCAAATTTTTGAAACATCCGGCCAAAAATGACTTATCGGCCAGGATTTTAAAGCAAAAAAGAAAAATCATTAAAAAGAAAAACATAGAAATAGTTACCTGCAGCCACTGGCTTGCTGAAAAAGCACGAGAAAGTGACCTACTGAAAGGATTTACAATTACTGCCATTCCCAATGCCATTAATACAACTATTTTTTGCCCAAAAGATAAATCCACTTTAAGAACCCAACTTAACCTTCCAATTGATAAAAAACTAATCTTATTTGGTTCGGCCAATATTATGGATGAGCGAAAAGGTTTAAGGTACCTTGTAAGTGCAATAAAAAGGCTAAAACAAGAAAATCCGGCGCTCGCTGAAAATTCAGAAATTTTATTGTTTGGAAAGTCGGATGATTCCTTTATTGAAGAACTTGTTTTAAAAGTAAATAATTTAGGAATAATCAAGGGCGAATCCCTTATATCCGATATCTATGCTGCAGCAGATGTTTTTGTTTTGCCGTCATTGGAAGATAATTTGCCAAATACCATTATGGAATCGCTTTCATGCGGAACACCAACTGTAGCTTTTAATTCTGGAGGAATCCCTGAAATGATTGATCACCAAAAAAACGGGTATCTGGCTGAATACAAGTCTGTTGAAGAACTATCAAAAGGAATCGAATATGTTTTGGTACAAAATGATGATAAAATGAATAAACTGGCACGAGGCAAGGTAATTGAATATTATAACCAAAAGCGGGTTGCTGAAAATTATACCTCCACCTACTTAAATAAAAGAATATAATGAAGCATGTTGAAGTAAATAGCGAACTGCACGAAAAATACAATAACTACTATCAGGAACCAATCAGCAAGTGGCGCGAATTAGGTGCAAAGGCCAAAGCAAATAACATTATTTCAATGGCTGGAACCGCAAAATATACAAAAGTATTAGAAGTGGGCGCTGGCGATGGGGCTATTCTTAAAATATTGAATGACAAGAACTTCTGTACAGAATTATTTGCCCTGGAAATATCGGAAAGTGGAATTGAAAAAATAAAATCAAGGAATCTAAATTCATTAAAACGAGTGCTGCTTTTTGATGGTTATTCCACCTCTTTCTCAGATAAAGAATTTGATTTGGTGTACTGTTCGCATGTGATTGAACATGTTGAACATCCACGAATTTTGCTGCGCGAAATAAAACGCATTTCAAAAAACCAAATATTTGAGGTCCCTATCGATTTTTCCTTTTCAGTAGATAAAAAAATAAACCACTTTTTATCTTATGGCCATATAAATATCTATACACCCGCCTTATTTCGGTTTTTACTAAAATCAGAAGGATTTGAAATAAGCAGGGACAGTCCTAAAATGCTGGACCGAGAGGTTAACAAATATATTTTGGCTGAAAAAAGAAAACAATCCGGAATTTTAAAGTACTTAGCATTTTATACTAAAAATATGCTGGTTAGGGCCATATGGAAAATACTACCTTTGAAGTTAAAAGAT
>JARGGF010000232.1 GCA_029210905.1 Bacteroidales bacterium
ATCTTGCATCAAACCAATTGCCTTTTGTAATTGTTTTTACCAAAGCCGACAAGATATCTAAAAGGATGGTAGCTGAAAATTTAAAAAACTACTTTTCCGAAATGGAAAAAACATGGGAACAATTGCCTTTGCATTTTACAACAAGCGCACATACTAAACTTGGACGAGATGAGTTGTTGGGATACATCAATGAATTAAACCATTCAGAAGTTGCTGAGAAAATAAAATCAAAGATTATTTGAGCGAATATCAGTATTTTCCAAATATTTCTACCATGAATAAATTAGTATCCCCTTGATTTTAAGACTATAGTAATATTCATTGCACTTTCAGTTGAATGCATTAAATATATGATAGCATAATGGAATGAGTTTTTTTTTACTTTTGCAAAAATATTCATTTATAATTTTCTATTCTAATGCATTCACCAATTAAGATTTTCTCGGGACAAAACAGCAGACAGCTTGCAGAAAAGATAGCCAAAAGCTATGGAATTGAATTAGGTAAAACATCCTACCTAAAATTTAGCGACGGGGAGTTTCAGCCAAGCTATGAAGAAACGGTAAGGGGCAATTATGTATTCATCGTTCAATCAACATATATGCCTACAGAAAATTTGTTTGAACTGTTACTAATGGTTGATGCTGCCAGACGAGCTTCAGCTTACAAGATTGTTGCTGTAATTCCTTATTTTGGTTTTGCACGTCAGGACCGAAAAGATAAGCCTCGGGTTTCAATTGGTGCAAAAATGGTGGCAAACCTTTTAACCGCATCTGGTGTTGACAGAGTAGTAACTATGGATTTACATGCAGATCAAATACAAGGATTTTTTGATATGCCAGTGGATCATTTATACGCATCTGCATTATTTCTGCCTTATATCCTTAACATGAACCTTGAAGATTTAGTAGTGGCCTCACCAGACATGGGTGGAACAAAACGGGCAAATACCTATGCCAAATTTTTAAAGGCCCCGATGGTGATTTCATATAAATCAAGAGAAAAAGCGAATATCGTAGGCGAGATGAAGGTTATTGGAGACATAAAAGGCAAAAATGTTATTATTCTCGATGACATGATTGATACTGCAGGAACGCTTTCAAAAGCTGCAAATATAATGAAAGATCAGGGTGCAAAAAGCGTAAGAGCATTTGCAACTCATGCTGTTTTATCAGGTCCGGCATATGAAAGAATAAATGAATCGGCCCTAACCGAAGTTATCGTTACAGACTCTATTCCTTTAAAACAGCAATCTGATAAAATAAAAGTGCTTTCAATAGCTGATATTTTTGCCGACGTTATTAAGAAAATCTATAATTATCAATCAATTAGCTCTACTTTTATCATTTGATTTTTTTTTGAGATTCTACTTATTATTGTTACTTTTGCAGGCATTTTAAAATAGTTTTAACGTGTGATGGAAGTCAATAGACTTAAGTAGCACATAAATAGAAAAACAATGAAATCTATTGAAATTAAAGGTTCGCTAAGAAAAGCAACTGGAAAAAAAGACAGTAAGCAATTAAGAAAAGAAGACAAAACACCTTGTGTACTTTACGGAGGCAAAGAAAATGTACATTTTTCGGTTGAAAAACTCAATCTGAAAAAATTGGTTTATACTCCAAATGTTTATTTAGTAAATTTAGACATTGATGGCAAAAAACATACTGCACTTTTAAAAGATATGCAGTTTCATCCAACTACTGATGAAGTATCGCACATTGACTTTCTTGAAACTTTTGAAGATAAAGCTGTTGAAATAAGCATCCCTGTTGAATTAAAAGGTTTGGCTGCTGGTGTTAAAGCTGGAGGTAAACTTCAAACTTTAAATAGAAAATTAAAAGTTAAAGCATTGCCAAAGGATCTTCCTGACACTTTAGTAATTGATGTTACCAATCTAACTTTGGGAAAATCAATTAAAGTTGGTGATGTTTCGTTTAATAACATTGAAATGCTTAATGTTAAAAATACTGTTATCGCAGCAGTTAAACTTACCAGAGCTGCAAAAGGTATGGCTGCAGGAGAAAATGAAATTGAAGCTGAAGAAGCTACTACTGAAGCAAAAAGCGAAGAATAATATTTCTGATATCAAAAATTTAAAGCATTTCAATAAGTTTAGGCTTATTCGAAATGCTTTTTTCATTAAAAATATTGCTGCGTGAAATACTTAATCGTAGGACTTGGAAACATAGGTGAAAAATACCAGCACACTAGGCATAATATAGGTTTTCAGGTAGTTGACCATTTTATAGATCCGGAAAAAGAAAGTTTTAAATCTGACAGATTGGCATTTGTCCATTATAAGAAATTTAAGGGCAAAACCCTGGTGCTTTGCAAACCAACTACTTACATGAATTTAAGTGGCAGGGCGGTAAATTATTGGTTGCAAAAAGAAAAAATACCGATAGAAAATTTACTGATAATAGTAGATGATCTGGCCTTACCATTTGGAACCATTCGTATAAAGAAAAAGGGAAGTGATGCTGGCCACAATGGATTAATTGACATTATTGAAACGCTTGGTCATTCTAATTTCAATCGGATGCGATTTGGCATTGGAAATGAATATTCAAAAGGTGGACAGGTTGATTTTGTACTCGGAGAATGGGACGAAGACGAAAAAAAAATAATGCCTGAAAGACTTGATAAAATGTGTGAAGCCATAAAAAGTTTTGTCGCTGTTGGAATTGACAGAACTATGAACTATTTTAATGGCCAGTAAAATAAAGTACCATGGAAAATCAAAAAGGTGTTAGACTTGATAAATTTTTATGGGCTGTGAGACTTTATAAAACACGAAGTATCGCAGCTGATGCCTGTAAAAGTGGAAGAATCTTAATTAATGGTTATCCTGTAAAGTCGTCAAGATTAATCAATATTGATGAAACTTTTATGGTGAAGAAAAATCCGGTAATTTATCTTTATAAGGTAAAGGAATTGCTGAGCAACCGCGTGGGGGCAAAATTAGTGGAAAATTATATAGAAAACCTTACTTCGGAAGAGGAATTACAAAAATTGGACTTAAATTCTAAAGTGACTTTTGTTAGAAGAAGCAAAGGGACAGGCAGGCCAACTAAAAAAGAAAGAAGAGAAATTGACAAACTTAATTTTTAGCGGCAATACAATCTAAATCAGTTTCAAAAGAGTTAATTTCTTCCCCTTTAATTAAAAACAGGTGGTTTTCAGGCAATCTGTAAAATACTAAACAAATATTAAAGAAATGAAGGTAGCCCAGGAGAAAAGAAAAAATAATATTGCAGAATATGTGCTTTATATGTGGCAGCTCGAAGACCTTTTAAGAGCATTTAAATTTGATATTCAAGCTTTAGAAAAAAATGTATTTGGCGTTTTTTCAACTGAAGAAACAGAGCGAAAAAAATTTATTGAGTGGTACACCAACATTATTCAAATGATGGAAATGGAAAACATCAAGGTTAAAGGCCACCTTCAGGTAACAAAAAATGTTATGCTTGATTTAAATACATTGCATGTTGAATTGCTTAAAACTCCTGCCGAAGAAAAATACAGGGAATATTATTATAAGGCAGCGCCAAACTTTTATGAATTTCAGAAAAAAATCCCAAATGAAATTCATGAGGTTGAAATGATGTTTTTAGGTCTGTATGGCTTGCTGCTAATGAGAATTCAAAAAAAAGAAATATCAGAAGAAACAGAAGTAGCTATGAAAACTTTTAGTGACTTAATGGCATTGCTTTCTCAGAAATATCATGCCCGAGAAAAAAAAGAAAAAGAGGAGTGGCTATAATTTCAGATATCCTGTTTTACTGCAACCTGCTGTGTTGATAATCAACAGATCTACTTATAATTAACAATGTGGCCTGACCATTAATAGCTGGTGATTAAATAATTGTGAGAATATTAAAAACCAGTAATTAAGTTCTTATGAACAAATAAGACAATTTTGGCTTACGCCCAATTTCTTGTGATGCGCTGAAAACTAAATCAAGGGTCAGTAGTTCTGAATGTAAGGCACCATGAAATTACCGCAGTTTATCAGTCAATAGTTTAATTTCAAAAGCCGCCGGTTTTCCCAGATACAAAATATTATAAACAGCCTCACTTATAGGCATATAAATATTATATTTACTATTGATTTGAAAGATGCATTCTGCAGCATAATATCCTTCGGCCACCATGTTCATTTCTAATTGAGCTGCTTGCACTGAATATCCTTTACCAATCATTAATCCAAAAGTACGGTTCCTGCTAAATTTAGAATATGCAGTAACCAATAAATCGCCCAAATAAGCAGAGCTTTTGATATCTCTGTTTATTGGATGAACAGTGTCAACAAATCGTTTAATTTCCTGAATGGCATTTGAAATTAAAACTGCCTGAAAATTGTCACCATATGAAAGCCCATGGCAGATACCAGCAGCAATAGCAAAAACGTTTTTTAAAACAGCTGAGTACTCGGTACCATAAATATCATCCGATATTGTAGTTTTCACATACCTGGTTTCCAACATATTAGCAACAAATTCAGCCTTTAGTAAATCTTGTGAAGCAATGGTTATATACGAAAGTCGCTCAAGGGCAACTTCTTCGGCATGGCATGGTCCGGCAATAACTACAGCCGAATCAAGCGGAACATCAAAAGCCTGGTTAAAATATTCAGCAATTATCAGATTATCAGACGGTACAATCCCCTTGATAGCAGAGACAATAATTTTATCTTTTAAATCTACTGTGATTTTATTTAGTGCATCTTGTAAAAAGGCAGAAGGTATTGCAAATATAAGCACCTCGGAACGATTTATTATGTCATTGATATCACTACTTAAATACAGAACATTATTATCGAGCTCTACAGAACTTAAGTACTTAGGATTTCGCTCATGCTCTCTGATAAAATCAATTGAATCATTATTTCGCATGTACCAGCTTATGGTATTACCATCTGAAACATTCTCAGAAAGCATTTTTACGATAGCAGTTGCCCAACTTCCTCCTCCTAAAACCGCAATTGTTGAATTTCCACTCATTTTGCTACTCTTTTTAGTTTTGCCATAATTTCAATAGATTAGCTGGCCAACTATATATTAGTAAATAAACTAATTATACTTTATTTAACCGGATTAAAAATGTATAAATTAAAAGACCGGATAAACCGGTCGTTCATTAATTTTTTAACCAGCCTTGAACTTCATCCATTGAAGGGTTTTGCAAACCCAGCTTGTTTTTTTTATTATATCCACAAAGATCCTGATGAATTTTTGTATGCTTAGATTCCGACAAAGATGCAACTGTTTTAAACCCAAGAGCTTGAATTACTTCTACCCATTGCTCTGGAATACCAGCTGCTATAAAATCTTCTCTGGTATCAATTTTCTCTTTCTTCTCTGGCCTCATTTGTGGAAAAAATAACACATCCTGTATTGAGGCTGAATTAGTCATAATCATTGATAGTCGATCTATTCCAATACCCAGGCCTGAGGTTGGAGGCATTCCAATTTCGATGGCCCTTAAAAAATCTTCATCCAAAACCATTGCTTCCTCATCTCCACGCTTTCCAAGTTCAAGTTGCTCTTCGAATCTTTCCCTTTGATCAATTGGATCATTAAGCTCTGAATAGGCATTGCATATTTCTTTACCATTAACAATTGCTTCGAACCTTTCAACAAGGCCATCAACTGAGCGGTGTTTTTTAGCCAGCGGTGACATTTCAACAGGATAATCGGTAATAAAAGTTGGTTGAATTAGCTTTCCTTCACATTTTTCACCAAAAATTTCATCAATTAATTTTCCTTTGCCCATAGTTTCATCAACAGGCACATTTAAATTTCTGGCAGTCTCAACTAATTCTTTTTCGTCCATATTTGAAATATCAACATCGGTAAAATGCTGAATCGCCTCAAACATGGTAAATCGTTTCCACGGTCTTTTAAAATTAATAATGTTTTCACCTACTTTAATCTCAGTGGTGCCATTAAGATCCAAAGCAATTTTTTCGACCATTTCTTCCACCAAATCCATCATCCAGAAATAATCTTTGTAGGCAACATAAAGCTCCATTTGAGTAAATTCAGGATTATGAAATCTGCTCATCCCTTCATTTCTGAAATCTTTGGCAAATTCATATACTCCATCAAATCCACCTACTATCAACTTTTTAAGATACAACTCATTAGCAATTCTCAAATAAAGTGTTTGATCCAGTGTATTATGGTGGGTTTTAAAAGGGCGTGCAGCTGCACCTCCATAAATTGGTTGCAATATAGGTGTTTCTACTTCAAGATATCCTTTTTTATTTAGAAACTCACGCATTGAATTGGTTAACTTTGTGCGCTTAACAAATGTTTCACGAACATGTGGATTTACAATTAAATCAATGTAACGTTGACGATAGCGTTGTTCCGGATTAGAAAAAGCATCGTATATTTTACCATCTTTTTCCTTAACAACCGGCAAAGGCCTGATAGATTTACTTAAAATGGTTAATTCTTTAACCCTGATAGAGATCTCATTGGTCTGGGTTATAAATACATCGCCCTTTACCCCAATAATGTCACCAATATCAAGCAATCGTTTAAAAACCGTATTATAAAAAGTCTTGTCTTCATCAGGACATATAATATCACGATTTACATAAGCCTGTATTTTACCCTGGCCATCTTGTATCTCAACAAATGAGGCTTTTCCCATAATCCTTCGTCCGGTTATTCTGCCAGCCAAACTAATATTTTGAAAGTTCCCCTTCTCCGGATCAAAGTTTTCATGAATGTCCCCACTTAAGGCGTTTACTTCATATTTTGCCGCTGGGTAAGGATTTATTCCCAGTTCTTTTAATTCTTTTAACGAATTTCTTCTAATTATTTCCTGTTCGCTTAACTCCATATGTTAATCCTGTAAATTTGAAGTGCAAAGATAAATAATTATCAAGGCTTCATTAAAATAATTTTACAAAAAACAAATAAATTACATTAACCTAAACATCATTTTGATTATAA
>JARGGF010000233.1 GCA_029210905.1 Bacteroidales bacterium
ATTACCTTCGGTGAGATCGCTTACGCTAAGTTTAACTGATTAACTTCGTTGAGATTGCTGCGCTAAGTTTTCACGGATTTTATAGAAGTTCTGTTTTCAAATAAAACTTTCCGCATTGTATTGATATTCATGGATATGAACAAGTTCATGAACCTTTAGCTCATGCGAAGCATAATTAATCAGGTTCTGGTTGTGTGATCCCTTTCCATTTATCAGTTCTAAATGGCGATGCCGGTAATCCCGCTGAATTTGTCAGATTGCATTCCGGGTTCGATGACCAGGCATATCTTACAGCAACAGGCTGTTTAATCTTATTAGCATATACAAGCACCTGATTATCTTTTATTTCGGCCTTTGCCCAAACGAATTTTTTATCGCTGCCAGCAATGGCAAAACCCTTTAATTCTTCACCATTTTTAGCCAGAAGCCCATCATATTTAAAATCAAAATCGAGGATAATTTTTTCACCTTCAATTTTCATTGATTTGTACATAGGCCCTGAATAAGGGATATCCTCATTATAAACTTTATTGAGGGCTGCTAAAGCAAGCCGTTTTCCAACATCCTGCTTATTTCCAGGGTGAATATCATTGCCATCGCCTATGTCAATTGATACAGCCATACCTGTATTTGGCAGATTAAGCGTCATCAGTTGAGCTTCACGCAGCTCTGCCCAACTATCTTCAACAGGAAGGGTATTTCTTTGCTGATAATTGGCCAGTTGAACAAAAAGGAAAGGAAAATCACCCTGGTTCCAACTGCTTCTCCAGTCTTTAATCATTGCTGGGAACAAGGTCTGGTATTGATAAGCCATTCCTGAATTACTTTCGCCCTGGTACCATATAGCACCTTTAATAGCAAAAGGAATTATTGGATTTATCATGGCATTATATAGAACAGTAGGTCGATTTGGCTCATCCGGTACCATCGGTATTGTTTTTATGTTTCTCTTATCGTACCCTACTTTGCAAAGCCAGTCACCTTTAATTTGCATTTTCCAGCCATCAGCAGAATAGATGGAGAAATCTTCTTTGTTTCCCATAAAACCACCATCTCCCTGAGGATCTCCCAATCTTACAACAATCTGGTTTTCTCCTTCTTTGACAAGTCTGGAAGGTATTTTGTAATTCCTGACTACATCCCATTCGGTACTTTCTCCAATTTTTACTCCATTAAACCAGGTTTCGTCAGTATCATCTGGTGGGGCAATTGTTAGCGTGAGATCTTTACCAAGCTGCTTTGTCGGTATTTTTACCTTTTTTCTAAACCAAAAAACACCATCAACAGCACCTATGGCTGTTTGTTCAACCATTCCTGGCACTTTAATTTTCATCCAGTCAGTATCATCAAAATCCGGAGAAGCAAAAATGGTATCGGTTCCATTGATGCCGGCATCAGCTTCGGCAGTTTCTAAAAGCCAGCTAGCATAATCCTTTTCATATTGCAGCTTAAGGCTGTCTTTGTTTGATGACATTTTTGATAATTTTTCAACGGATCCGGCGAAATCCCTCATCCATTTTAACGATTCGGCACTTGTCCAGGCTTCGGCAACGGTGCCACCCCAGGCAGTCTGTATTAATCCAACCGGAACTTTTTGTGATTGATGTATTTCACGGCCAAAGAAATAGCCAACTGCCGAAAACGGACCAATTGTTTCTGGTGAACAGACTTTCCAACCTTCGGTTGAAATTGTATCCAGAGGTGCAAAAGCTGTATTTCTTTCTACAATAAAAAGTCTGATGTCAGGAAAATTTGCATTTGCAATCTCCTGTTCTGCATTATTCAGCTTTGCCCAGGTACAGCCAACATTCATTTCCATATTTGATTGTCCGGAGCATATCCAAACTTCACCAACTGATACATTATGAAAAACCAGTTTTTGATCATCAGCAATAATAATAAGGCTGTCTGCTTTGCCTGGGGTTAAATTATTTAGTTCAGCTTTCCATTTGCCATTTTCATCGGCTTTGGTTTCAACTGATTGCTCACGAAACCTGATTTCCACCTTTTCCCCAGGTGTTGCGCTGCCCCAGATGGGCACTTTTTGCTTTTGTTGCAACACCATATTGTCAGTAAAAATCTGGGCTGGTTTTAGCTCTTTTTTAGCTACTTGCTTGCAGCTAATTAGGGCAATAGTTATAATTAATCCAATAAAAACAGAAATTCTATGCATTGTATTTATTTTTTATTGATATGAATCGACCAATGATGTGATTTTTAGTACTTTTTCTAAATCAGCAGATGTGTTTTTTGTTGTATAGCTTATTTTAACAGGTCTTTCGGGTAACAAATCAAAATAATTATCACTAAAAAAACCATCCTCCGCATCTGCCATTAAGTAAACATTTTTAGCCAGTTTATCAGTACTGAGTTCTATAGTGAAACCAGTTTCAGTTTTAGTTATTTTGTGTTCAATCTTTGCTTTTGGAAGGGCTAAATCTTTGATTTCATCAAAGTATAAAACATTAGATGTTAGAAGTTTATCAGAATCATATAAACTGACTAAAAGGACATAGTTTTTGTTTGTCATTTTTAGATCCAGAAGCTTTTTTGGAAGGCTTGTATATATTTTGCTTGAATTAGCAATCACTTCAATATCAGATGTTTGACCTAATACGGAATTGCCCTCAAAGTCAAGTAATTCAAGTTTTATTTTAGCTTTTGTGTTCTCAAGTTTATCTGAAACTATAAAAATAGCAACAGAATCGCCAGCTAAAAACGGGCTAATCAGAACATCTTCAAAAGCTTTCTTAACAAAATATTGCAGTGCTTTCCATTTTCCGTAGTAATCCATGCTCGACCATGAAGCAACCGGCCAGCAGTCATTAATTTGCCAGTACAAAGTGCCCATATTATAAGGCATGTCGCGACGATGAGCCTCAATACCCATTTTAATTCCTTCAGCTTGCAGAACCTGTCCAACGTAAAGGAAGGTTTCAAAATCTTTAGGCGTCTTATAATACCAACTCATGTATTCTTTAATTCGTAAATTTCCAATTCCACTTCGTTGATGTGCTGCCATTACCTCAGACTCAATATTAAAATCTTCTGGTAACGCATATTTTTTAACGGTACTAAGTTCAGGAAATGACTGAAAGCCATATTCACTCATAAAGCGGGCCCGCTTTTCATCAAATGCGCTAAAAGGTTCTTTCCCGTGCCAAACCCCCCAATAATGCATATCTCCCGAGGTGGAAGTGTAACTGGCGCTCTGCTTTGGGCCTGCCATGGGTGATGAAGGCCAATAAGCTTTTCCAGGATCATATTCATTTACTGCATTTGGCAGAATCTCATGAAATATTTTCTCATAGGCTGTCCAGATTTCTTTATGTTGTTCATCATTGTATTGCTGTTTCCAACCCCAGCCTCCTTCTGAATGCTCGGACCAGGCAACATCAATCTCATTGTTTCCACACCAAAGCGCTATGGACGGATGGTTTCTTAATCGGATAACATTATCTTTAGCCTCTTGTTTTATGTTGGCCAGGAATTCTTCATTTCCCGGATACATACTGCATGCAAACATAAAGTCCTGCCAAACCAGAATGCCATATTTGTCGCATAAATCATAAAATACATCGTCTTCATAAATGCCACCGCCCCAAACACGAAGCATATTCATGTTCGATTCTGCTGCGGTTTTTATTTCCCTTTCATAAATTTCAGGGGTAACACGGTTTAAGAAAATATCATTTGGTATGTGATTGGCGCCTTTCATAAATACAGGTACACCATTTAACTCAAAGTAGAATGATTTTCCAAATTCATCAGGCTTTTGTACTAATTTTATGGTACGCAGGCCAATAGTAGTTTCTTTAGTTTCAATTACCTGATTTTCAACAAGTATTGATGTCGAGATATTATAAAGGTGTTGATCTCCTAGCCCTTTTGTCCACCATAGTTTTGGATTTTCTATCACATAATTAATCGACAAGCTATTTTCTCCGGTTTTTAAACTGGCTTTTTCAGAGTACAGCACTTTGCCAGTATTTTTTATCTGAATGGTTACGTCCTGGTTGCCGCTACTATTAATTGAGACATTCCCGGTAAGCTTTGCTTCTTTTTCGTTGAGCTCGTTTTGAACAATTTGGATGTTATTAATTTTAGCTTTATTCCATACTTTTAGGTATACGGGTCGCCAAATGCCGGAAGTAACAAAACGTGGCCCCCAATCCCACCCATAATGATAAGGTGCTTTTCTGGTAAAAATACTGACTTTTTTGTCACCTAGTTCTCCATTTTCTGACTGATCATTTGAGGCGGGCAAGGCATAGCCATGCGCTTTTAATTTTTCTAATCCAATATTAATTGGTGAATGGAAATAAACCCTAAGTTTGTTTTTACCTGGTTTTAGCAGGTTTTCACATTCAACCAACCATTCGCGGAACATGTTATTGGCTTTTAGTATCAATGAATCATTTAAATATACATCTGCATAGGTATCCAGCCCTTTGAAGTTAAGCTCCACAGATTCATATGCTAGAACTTCTTCATCTACCTCAAATTCGGATAAATAAGACCAATCCTCTTTGTCAATCCATTGTTGTTTTTTTTCATTGGTGCGAAAAAATGGATCTTCGATTACATTGTTATTTAATAAATCGGTATGTACGCAGCCAGGAACAACTGCATCATATTCATTTCCAGTAGTTTCCTGGATTAGTTTCCAGTTCTTATTTAATTCAATCATCCTGTTAATTTGTATCTCTTGTTTGTTGCAAGCTACCATCAGGATAAGCAGCATTAGGTAAATGAATGTTTTTTTCATAGCTATATCTTTAATCTTCTGTTATACTAAGTTTTAGTTCTTAAATCATTCTTAATATACCTGGTTACGAATGGAAATATATTATCTAAATACTATTCAGTTTGTATAATTAGTTTACGGGTTGCAACATATTGATCAACTTTAATCGTATAAAAGTATGTACCAGCGGGATGTTTCTCTTTACAAAATTCTACCATGTGAGTTCCGGCAGAAAACCCTTTGCCTGCTAGTTCCATAACTTCAGTACCTTGCATATTGAAAACTTTCAGGGATACATAAGCCGAATCTGGAATTTTGAAAGAGATGTTCGTTTTATTGGAAAAGGGATTAGGATAATTTTGTTCTAAAGCATAACCCTTGGATGCTGAAATTTCATCAAAACTGGTGGAAATTTCATATCCCATCAATGAAAGCATTTTTTCAGCATATCTCCTTCCAAGTATTCTATAGCCTTCTGAGTTAAAATGTGCATTATCCTGACCTGTACATCCATTTGAAGAAATAACATATGCAGTTGGAATAGTATCAGGAAGCCTGTTAATAATCTGGTTCATACTTGAACAGCAATTTCCATCTGCCGACAATACTTCTCCGGCTAACAGTGGCACTGATTCAGGATCAAGTGAAAGATCAATCAACATGTTGTTATAAATAGTTTTTACATATGATGGCCATTGGGTATTACCGGTGTTTGTTTCGCCCTGATGCAGAAGAATTCCTTTAATTACACCATCTTGTTGAGCCAGATTTGCAAGATCTATAAGATACTTGTATGGATTACCTTCATAAGATTTGATTTTGTCAGTAAACCAGCTCTCTGTGTAGGTAGAATCGTAATCCTGGTAAATATCTTTATCAAAAAGCCTGATATCACATCCGCCAATAGCAACATTGATAATGCCAATTTTAATGCTGTCAGGCAGATTAGCCACCATTGTTTTGCCAAAATAATCAGCTGGTGAAAGGCCAGAATAACATTGGCAAAGGGGTGGGACAGCTGGATACCATTTACCTTTAGTTCTTCCTATGTTAGAACAATCAAGCGCCTGCATTACCTGAAAACGACTATCAACGGCTTTATCCTGGGCTTCAATTTTTCCTTGCCCTTCCATATTCGATTGTCCGAAGCAAAGATAGATGTGAAAATTCTGATCCTGTGAAAAGGTCTTTGTTGTCAATATTAATAAGCAAAATATTACTGGAATTCTAATGTTTAATTTAAATATTTTCATAAAAATTAGATTTAATATATCAATGTCGTTTAGTTAAAGCAGTATAACTCTGGCAGGACCTTTGGACTCTGCCAGGTTACCTGTGTTGATAGACCTTTCAGATCCGCTGGCCAGCGGATCTGAAAGAGTCGGTTTGAGTCGTTAACTAAGCAACATTGTTTATTATTATTTACTTAGCTTGATCATCAATACATCGTGAACCCCGATGGTTACTTTTAATGGGCTTTTTGTTGTACCAACGTCCTTTTTGTTAAACAAATCCCTGATTTTGTATGTTTTCTGTTTTGTGTCAAGCATTCGATGGTTTAAATCATCTCCAATTTCATGTTGCGTCCAATCAAAAACGAGTTCAGTTGGTTGGTCGCTCATATTTACGAATGAAATGGCCCACTCGTTGTTGGTCAATGGTTTTAACCATATTTCGAAATTATTATTATTCGAAAAGCGAAAGCCCTGTATCCCAAGAGTGTCCTGATTTACAGCAATTACTTCCTTGTTTGTGAGTGTTTTAACTGTTTCTGTACTTGCTATTCTTAAATCGTTGCCCATAATTAGCGGCGAAGCCAACATACACCACATAGCAAAGTGGCTTCTGTCTTCAGCATCGGTCATTCCGTTGCCTACTTCCATCATGTCAAAATCATTCCAATGGCCCGGGCCAGCATACTTTCTAATATCTTTCCGCATGTTTATTATTTTCCAAACACCCCATGAAGACCATGAACCATGACCTACCTCACAATCCCAGCAGTTAATAATGTCGCCAGTAACTCGCCATAAATGACCCATGTCTTTTCCCCATTTCCATGGATCATTGTCGCCCCACTCACATATGCTAAAAACAATTGGTCTGCCAGCAGCTTTCAAAGCATCGCGCATGGTCATGTAAGCACCTTCGGCATTAAGTTTGGAGGTGTTGCACCAGTCATATTTCAGAAAATCGACGCCCCA
>JARGGF010000234.1 GCA_029210905.1 Bacteroidales bacterium
TTAATAAGGTAATTCCTTCTCAACAAGGGCTTAAAAAATGGCTTAAAATTTCTAATGAGGAATATCAGAAAAGAAAAGATAGATTTAAACTCCCTAATTTAAAATCAGCAGGACCTGCTAAAGCCCCACATACAGGAACACTCAATAATCTGGTAATTTATATCCGTTTTAAGGATGAAAATGAGATTAATACAAAAAGAAAAATATATGATGATAAACTGAATCGATTGGATACTACATCAGTAAAATTATATTACCAGGAAGTTTCATATAATAATCTGATAATTAACAGTACACATTATCCCGATTGTGCTACACCAGCCGACACAAACGCTTCTTATGAAGATTCTCATTTGCGGGGTTATTTTAAACCTTATAATGCCACTACAAATGACATAGGCTATAAAACCGACTCAGAAAAAACCGAAAGGGAGCACCAATTACTTTTTGATGCCGTTACATGGGTTAATGCCAACAACCCGGTTGATGCAGGACTAAATATTGATGCAGATGATGATGGCAGAGTGGATAATGTGTGTTTTATGATTAAAGGTGATTCTGATGGTTGGAATGATTTACTTTGGGCGCACCGCTGGTCTTTATATTCAAAAACCATTAATATTAATGGGAAAAGAGTTTATGGTTATACATTTCAGCCTGAAAATCAGGTAGGTGTGCGCACCTTATGTCATGAAATGTTCCATGCCCTTGGAGCACCGGATTTATACCATTATGATAGCGATTATCAAGATTTTGCTCCCGTAGATGATTGGGATATTATGGAACAGGGTAAAGGCCATATGGGTGCTTATATGAAATGGAAATATGCAAATCAAAAATGGATTGCTTCAATACCCGAAATTACTGCTTCTGGAACCTATTCTCTAAACCCGCTTACTTCACCAACGGGCAATTGCTGGAAAATTGCATCGCCAAATTCAAGTACGGAGTTTTTTGTGGTAGAATACCGGAAAAAAAGCGGGGAATTCGAAAAGTTTATTCCCGGCGAAGGTTTAATAGTTTACAGAATAAAAAGTGATGAAAATGGAAATGCAAGTTTCGACAATACCAGTGTTTTTGATGAAGTTTATATATATAGGCCTAATGGTACAATTAGTGCTAATGGAATTACAAATAATGCCTATTTTTCATCCACATCAGGGAGAACAAGTATTAATGATTTAAACACAAATCCGAAGAGCTTTCTTCATGATGGATCTGCCGGAGGATTAGATATCAGCAATGTAACCAATGCTGGTGCCACCATTTCTTTTGATGTCTATATTTCGGATGTGCAACCACCTATTAATTTTGAAGCAGTAGGTACTTCAACCACCGAAATTGATTTAACCTGGCAACTAAATGAAGCTACTGATAATGTGTTGCTTGCCTGGTAGGAAGACGGGACTTTTGGTGCACCCGAAAAGGGCCATGCCTATACTGTAAATGAGAATATGGCTGGTGGAGGCAGTGTTTTATTTGTGGGGAATGCTCAGGGTTACACCCATGCTGATTTAACTCCTGCGACCAATTATTATTACAAAATATGGACTGTAAACGGGGCGAATGAATATTCTGCCGGGGTTTCAACTTTGGAGGGTACATTTTGCGAAGAAATTATTTTCCCACTTGAGGAAGGTTTTAATGCCAAGGACATCTCAAGTTGTTGGTCCATTGATACCATTGCCAAAGTGGATGGTGAGGCCGAAAATGAGCCTGCTACCATCACGCAGGTTAAATCAGGCACTTCTCCTGATGCTACACCAAATGAAGGTACCCACATGATACAATTTAATTCAGTAGCTAATGCCGATGGCAATATCATGCGCCTGACCAGTCCTCAGTTTTCTACAGTAGGTGAAAGTGAAATAAATGTTTCATTTGCCTGGCACCGTGATACGCAATGGCCTCAATGGGTTGATTTTATGACACTTCAGTGGTCAACAGACGGATTAAACTGGAGTGATGGCCCTACTTACAATCGCTATCATACTGTTACGGGTTGGACCCAGCAATCTTACGATTTGCCGGCAAGTGCCCTGGAACAGGAAAATGTGCAGGTAGGATTTTTATTTACCTCAAAGTATGGTTTTAATTGTTATCTTGATAAAGTTAAGATTGGCCCCCCTGCAGCAGCAACCCTGGTTGGAGATATTGAACTTTCCCCAATTACCATATATCCGAATCCTTCAAATGGATTATTTAAGATAAAGGCTGAAGGGCAATTTGAAAAAATGACAATCAAAGTTCGTAATTTATCCGGCAAACTGGTTTATTCTGAAGAATCGATTAATAATAAGGAATTTAATATTGACCTGTCTGAGCAAGCTAAAGGTTTATACTTTTTGGAACTTAGATATAATGATAAAGTATTTAATGAAAAATTAATTCTAAAATAGTTGAGTTATTTTTAACCTGGATTATTCGGGTTTAGAAGTATAAATGCAAAAGCCAGAGATTCTTTCTCCGGCTTTTTTTTCGTTTAGTTAAGGCAGTAAAATTAATGAAGTTATTGCTATCCGCCAGCTTACAAAGCAACTATGCTCACAGTATGCCCAAGTATGATAAAAAATTGTCAACAAAACGCATAATTACTTATCTAATATCTAATATCTCATATCTCATATCTCATTTCCAACATCTAATCTCAAAACTGCCTCAAAAACCTCACATCATTTTCAAAATAGAGGCGTAAATCTTTAATATCATATTTTAGCATGGCAATGCGTTCTATGCCCATTCCAAAAGCAAATCCTGTGTATTTTACTGAGTCTATTCCATTGCTTTCCAGCACATTAGGGTCAACCATACCACAGCCTAAAACTTCAAGCCAACCGGTATATTTGCAAACGTTACACCCTTTACCACCGCACAAGGAGCACGAAACATCCATTTCGGCAGATGGCTCTGTAAATGGGAAAAATGAAGGCCTTAGTCGTATTTGAGTTTCTTCTCCAAACATTTCTTTGGCAAAATACATAAGGGTTTGCTTTAAATCAGCAAAGGACACATTGGTATCAATGTATAAGCCCTCCACCTGGTGGAAAATACAATGTGCCCGGGCCGAAATAGCTTCGTTCCTGAACACCCTTCCCGGAGAGATGGTCCTGATAGGAGGCTGCGTGTTTTCCATCACCCTTACCTGAACAGATGAGGTATGGGTACGCAAAAGAATATCAGGATTTTTTTCAATAAAAAAAGTATCCTGCATATCACGGGCTGGATGTTCTTCGGGGAAATTTAATGCCGAAAATACATGCCAGTCGTCTTCAATCTCAGGACCTTCAGAAATGGTAAAACCTAAGCGGGTAAATATTTCAATTATTTCGTTCTTAACCAATGAAATAGGATGGCGAGTGCCCAGGGTTTCAGGATCTCCCGGCAGGCTTAGGTCTATTTCAATTTTTCCAACATCACCATCACCCAGGTTTAGCTTCAAAAAGTCAATCTTATCCTGAGTTTTGTTTTTCAGGATGTTTAATACTTGTCCAAATTCTTTTTTTTCTTCTTTTGGAATATTTTTAAACTCGTTAAACAATTCTGTTACAATTCCCTTTTTTGAGAGAAACTTAATTCTAAATTGCTCAATTTCATCCAAATTATTTGAAGAAAATGCATCTACTTCCTTAATTAAATCCTGAATTTTGTTAATCATTGCTTTACTACTTATTAATTCCCGCTTTTTTATATTTTTATTTGTCAATTAGTTCCATCGAAATGATTTTAACATCTTCTACCGGACGATCACTGGCATCAGTGGCAAATGCTGCAATTTTATCAATTACTTCAAGCCCTTCTATTACTTCTCCAAATACAGTATAATTTCCATCTAAATGTGGAGTACCACCGATTGTTTTGTAAATTTCTTTTTGTTTTTCTGATAATTTTAATGGCTTTATTTCAGGATGTTCTGCTTTCAACCTTTTTGTTATTTCATCAATAATAGCCTGTAAACCAGCCTGATCTCCAGCATTTTGTTTGTCCTGAACCTTTTTCATTTCTTCAGGGTTTTCGGACAAATACTTTCTGATTAAAGGCATATATGACTGAGCTTCGAGCTGGGCATCCATTTGTGTCAACTGCATATCATTGTATTTTGTACCTTGAACAATATAAAATTGAGATCCGGAAGATTTTTTTTCAGGGTTCATTTGATCACCAGTTCTGGCTGCCGATAAAGCACCTTTTTTATGAAATAAGTCAGTTCGGAATTCAGCCGGAATAGTATAGCCCGGACCACCACTTCCAAGCATCTGGCCTTTTGCAGCGGTTTTTGAATCAGGATCTCCGGCTTGTATCATAAAATCTTTAATCACCCTATGAAAAAGTATGCCATCGTAGAACTTTTCATTCACCAGCTTAATAAAATTCTTTTGATGAAGCGGAGTTTCACCATATAACAATATAGTGATATCACCCAGTGTGGTTTTTATCTTCACTTTAACGTCTTTTCCATTATCAACCGGGTTTACAAGGCTTGTCTGCAAAACTTCAGCTGTTATGCTTTGATCTTTAACATTGTTTGCATCTTCAGTATTTTCTGCAACTTTGGCGCTACATGCAGAAAAGAAAAGTAATATAAATGGGAGTACCATTAAGCTATCCTTAAAAAAATTTTTGTTCATCATCATCATTTTTTGTTAAAAAAACAGGATGCCAAAATTAACGGCAAAAAACCAGAAAACAAAATATTGGCAATTAACAGTGTTGATTTACGATTATTCTTTTTGCAAATATCTCAAAATAGGAAATAATTTATTATTTTTGTCATCCTTTTCACAAAGGGCATTTAGCTCAGTTGGTTCAGAGCACTGCCTTGACAGGGCAGGGGTCACTGGTTCGAATCCAGTAATGCCCACACAAAACAAAGAGGCTACTCATAGGTAGTCTCTTTTTCATTTTTCACAGTCCTATCAGATTCGAACAGGTTCGAACTAAGCAGCTCAAAAAGAGCTGCGTTCATGAGCGCAACATAGTGGAGCGAATAATCCAGTAATGCCCACACAAAACAAAGAGGCTACTATTTGGTAGTCTCTTTTTCATTTGGTACAACCCAATCAGATTGGGTAATAAATGGATATTTATAACTAATTGAAATCAGAGGCATGTTTTTCAAATGAGAAAATTCATAAACCAGTAATTAGAAATTGTTGATTTATGGAAATTTACAACTGCCTGTTAAACATGCTTTTGATTTTCTGAATATAGCTGAAAGTAGTTCTGCTATCCTAGCTCACTAATCTTCCTCAATATTTCCGGCTGAAGGATGGTAAATGCCCTGCCGTCTATGCCAATAATACCATCTTTTTTGTATTCATTCAGAATTCTTACTGTGTTTTCCATCGACATGGAAGAATATTCAGCAAGCTCCTTTCTGGTAAGCTTTAAGTCAAATGTAGGGTTTTTAAAAACAGTTTCAGAAAAATAGAGAAGAATATCAGCCAGGCGGCCTCTTAGTTGTTTCTGGTTAATATCAACTATTTTTTTATAAACAAAATTTGTAGATTCACTTAGTGTTTTGGTCAGCTCAAAAAGATATTCAACATTGCTCTGGGCCAACTTTAAAATAATATCAGCATTTATCATGCATATTTGTGAATCTTCCAGTGCAGCTACAGTATAATTGTAAATTCTGTCACCAAATAAGGATTGAAGCCCTATATACTTTCGTTCATTTATTAATTTGAGTATCAGGTTTTTATTTTTTCCTTCTACAAATAATTTAACCGAGCCTTTAGCCAGATATAAAGCATGAGTCACTTCGGTTCCTTGCTTGCAAATATTTTCACCGCGTTTAAAGGTAACAATCAGGCAATTGTTTTGGATATTGTCAATGTCGGTTCCATCTAATTTTGTCAATGAATAAGACTTGTAAGGACAAGCATGGCAATCATTTGCCTTTATAAATTTTGCCATAAAAGAAGCTCCAGATAATTAATATTGAATGATTTACAAAGATAATAATTATTTATCATCAATAAAATAATATGTTTTATAACATTGTTATATATCAATGATATAATTGATAGATATTAGAGGCATAATATGATATATAAGAATATAAATATATAATTTTGTCTCTAGGTTATTGTTGTATTTTTCCATAAATTTAATGTCTGTATAACCTGAAGTCGATTCATAAAAACTATTAATCCATAACAAAATATCATATGAAAAAATTAGTGATATTAGGCGCAGGAACTGGTGGAACTATTATGGCCAATAAAATGCGCAAAGAATTAGAACGTGATGAATGGGACATTACGGTAGTTGATCAGCATAAAACCCATTATTATCAGCCTGGTTTTTTATTCATTCCTTTTGGAATGTACAAAAAACATGATGTAATTAAGCCTAAGGCAGATTTTATTCCATATGGAGTAAATTTAATTTTCGCCGAAATTGACAGGGTTGATGGTGAAAAGAGCCAGGTGCTTTTAAACGATGGGGTAGTTTTAAACTATGATTTTTTAATTATTGCCACCGGAACCAAAATAGTACCCGAAGAAACCCAGGGGTTAAAAGATAAACTTTGGCGTAAAAGTGTTTTCGACTATTATACCATAGAAGGCTCTTTAGCTCTGGCCGATTTCTTTAAAACATGGGAAGGCGGCGATTTGGTGCTTAATATTGCTGACAATCCTATAAAATGCCCTGTAGCTCCACTTGAGTTTGTAATGTTTGCCGATGCTTTTTTTGTTGAGCGCGGTATGCGGGATAAGGTGAATATAAAATATGTTACCCCAATGTCTGGTGCATTTACAAAACCAAGAGCATCAAAGGTGTTGGGCAATTTGCTAAAAGAAAAAAATATAGAGATCATTCCCGATTTTTATATGGAAAAGGTTGACAATGAGGCACAAAACATAGTTTCATATGATGAAAAATCTGTTCATTTTGATTGTTTGGTTACCATCCCGGTGCATATGGGCGATGCTATGGTAGAAA
>JARGGF010000235.1 GCA_029210905.1 Bacteroidales bacterium
TTCAACAAGCGATGTTACCTAAACCGGGAACTTATCTCAGGTACCTGAGAGATGTTTTTGTATATTTTAAGCCCAGGGAAGTAGTAAGTGGAGATTTCTACTGGTTTTCGAGAGACGCAGCCAGCAATAAAGTTTTTGTTGCCGCTGTAGATTGCACCGGACATGGTGTTCCTGGTGCATTTATGAGCCTTATTGGGAACACTTACCTAAACCAGATTGTAAATGGTCAACATATTTCAGAAGCAGATTTGATTTTAAATAAACTACATGAAAATATCAGGTCATCGCTTCACCAGGCAAAAAACCAGAGTCGCGATGGTATGGACATAGCTCTTTGCGTTATCGATTACAACAACAAAGTGGTTGAATATTCAGGGGCACGTAACCCAATGGTTTACATTATAAACGATGAACTTTTCCAGTTAAAAGGTGACAACATGGGTATTGGTGGTCTGCAACGTGAAGACGAAAGACGTTTCACAAAACAAACGATACCTCTGCAAGAAGGAATGCAAATATACTTATTTTCAGATGGTTATCAGGATCAATTTGGTGGACCACAACGCCAGAAATTTATGCGCAAAAATTTCAAAGATCTACTATTGAAAATTCATAATTCAGATATGATGATTCAAATGCAATTGCTTGAAGAAAATTTCAACCAGTGGACCAGCATGGAAGATGGTTCAAAACTAGACCAAATAGACGATGTACTTGTAATAGGAATTAAAGTTTAAGGGGCTGATGACCTCAAAAAACGATTTTAGTTTACCTCAAATCCTGGTTAATGCGTTGATATTCAAACTTAAGTTAGAACTTTGAATTAAATTCCCTTTTTTTCTACAACTAATTTTACGCTCTTTATCAAATTCACTTTGGTAAAATTAATTTATTCTGCTAACTTCATAACCTGGAGATCCTGACTTGGCGCAATAAAATGTATAGAAGATTAAGCGTTTTACTTTTTTTATAACACAAGGTGGTTATTAGCAACTGGTAATTAGATAATTACAAAATTGACTTGTAACTAAGGAGCTGTGAAGAAATAACATGTTCATTTTAATGACTTATTTGAAAACACGCAGGTAGCACAGCTTTCCAAAGCTGTGGTTAAACGCAGCTTGGAAAGCTGCGCTACATAACAGTCCTGCAAACAACAATGTTATTTGGTTCCAATAACTAAGTTACTTTCTTCGTTTCCCGATATTAGGGATAAGCAATTAGAAAAGTTCCAGTGACCCTGAATGACAATTTTTAAGTAAAATACTGATGATCAAATTATGAAACAGGAGTTCTGAATAAAAAAAAATATGTAACCAAATCAGAGGAAATTACACCCGAAAAATGAAACACTTATTCAGAATATTTATTTCAATTCTTTTACTAATTGAAATTGGCCTAATTGTAATTACCATTTTTTTTGATTTAAAAAAAACCTCTGAAACTGAAGAAAGCTTTTTTCTGGATCAATCTGCCCCCGACATTGACAGCTTGATAAAACGAATGACCCTTGATGAGAAAATAGGACAGCTATTTTTTCTTGAGATATCTGAAGCAAAAAGTGAATATAAAGAAATAATTGACACCTTAAACCAATTGTACTCATTTGGCGGAATAAAATTCAAAAATACTGAAGTACTTAACCAGCTCATCATTACGAATTATCTGCAAGCCAGAAGCAAAATTCCATTGTTTATTGGTTCTGAAGGAGATATTATCAACCAAAGTGATTTTAATTTACCACTAGGGCCAATTGTTAATGCAGTAAACGATTCTGCCTTTGCAGACTACTATTTCCAAAATATAGCTCAAATACTAAGTTTAGAGGGCGTTAATATTGATTTTTCTAACACCATAGATGTTCTGGATTCAATTAATACACAAAATGGATTTTCTGATAATATTTCAAGGGTATCGGAACAATCATTAAGTTTCAAAAAAGAACTACACAGTAAAAAAATAATCAGCTGCTTAAACTATAACGACAGCCTGATTTTTAACCCGGATTCACTAACCATTGATACTTTATCAAAAAGTAAAAAGGGTTTTTACATAGGCAAATATTTTGCCCTTCAGATAACGCCCAATGTAATAAACAAAATTGCAAATGAGCAGCTACCTTATTATCTGAACAAGTATTATGAAAAATATTATGGCTTTAAGGGGCTTATTTTTAGTCAACTAAGCGATTCATTAGACATCAGTCAAATAAAAAATATTTTTGAATCAGGTACCGACGTCTTTATTATTAAAAGCGGCATTGAAAAAAATATTTCCTTATTCAAGGAACTTGTCGTAAAAAATAAGATTCCGGAAGAAGCAATAAATAAACGGCTAAAAAGAATATTACTTGCAAAAAAATGGGCAAAAGTTGAACCCACATCATTTAGATCCGCAGAATTGAGTCTTTCAAAAATAATGAGTGAAAATCGGGTATTACTTTCATGGAAATTATATGAATCATCGTTTTGCCTGGTCAAAAATAAAAGTAATTTTTTACCAATATCGAATTTGCTTAATAACAAAACCCATCTTCTTGTGGTAGGGAAAGACAAACTACCAGTTTTTGAAGAAAATCTAAGCTACTACATGGACTTTAGCAGTTCTCAGTATATTAAAGGCACGCTAAATACAAATCAGCTTTCTACTGCACAAAATATCATCATAGCTTTAAGCGACGAAAGTTCGAGCTACTTTAAGGACAGTATTTTGATCAAATCACTTCAATTAATGAATCGCACTAAAAAGCTGATCGTCATAAATTTTGGAGCAGTTGATAACGTTAGAAAACTTTCTTTTGCCGACGTTATCATTCATGCATACGGCACACATCCTTTTTCACAATCCACTGTAGCTCAATCAATAGCGGGAGCTATCCCTCCAAAAGGGAAACTAATCCCGGCAGCTATAACAAAAGGTATTGAACCTCCAAAATATCAGAAAATAAACAGGTTTAAGTATACCATTCCTGAAGTTGCAGGCTTCGATTCCTATGAGCTCAGGAAAATTGATTCTTTGGTTGAAAGAGCTATTTATCTTGGCGCAATGCCAGGAGCACAGATACTTGCAGCTAAAGATGGAAAAGTATTTTATTATAAATCTTTTGGTTATCATACCTATAGTAAAAAACAACGGGTTAAAAAACTGGATATCTACGATTTAGCAAGTATTTCAAAAGTTGCTGCAACCACTCTTGCAGCAATGAAGTTATTCGAAATGGAAAGCATTCATCCTGAGGATTCAATTAAGTATTATATTGATGATACATTAAATTGTACTATAAAAAATCATCAATTGGCAGATTTTTTCATCCATAAAACAGGCTTACCTGCCGATATGCCCATCTTGCAATACATTTCTTACCGCGACTCAACTACCGGAAGGTACGATAAATACTACTCTGAGAAGAAAGATTCCTTGCATAGAATTAAAGTAGCTGATAATTACTACTTTAGAAATGATTGTCTGGACTCTATTGTGGACACATTATACAGAATGGAAATAGACACCACAAAACCGTATTTGTATAGTGATATCAATTTCAATATAATTTACGACCTGCTACTAAAGAAAATTAAGGGAAGTTACAGAAAATTTGTTTATTCAAACTTCTATCTCCCTTTACAATTAAGATCCATGGGGTATTTACCGGGTGAAAGATTCAGCAAATCAAGAATTGCTCCAACTCAAGATGACAGGTATTGGCGTAAACAACTGGTGCATGGCACGCCTCACGATGAATCTGCCGCAATATATGGGGGAATTTCAGGAAATGCAGGATTGTTTTCGAATGCAAACGACCTGGCAATTTTATTTCAAATGTTGATTAATGGCGGGAATTATGGAGGGCGAAAAGTTCTGGAAAGTAAAACAATTGAAAAATTTACTTCGGCACAGGAAAATTCCAATCGTGGATTAGGTTTTAACAGAAAAAAAGGCGGGTTGTTTGGTCATTCAGGGTTTACAGGTTGTGTTGTTTGGGCTAACCCACAGAGTAACTTTGTATTCGTATTTTTATCTAATGGCATTCATCCTAAGGCAACTAACAAAAAATTAAGTAAATTACAAGTAAGAAGTAAAGTGTACGATTTAATCTGGGCGGCCTACAAACCAAATTCCAACAGGTTAAATATGGTAAGCAGGGAGTAAAAGATTGTCTCTTCCTAGGTAAAAAATAATTATCATTCCACTTTGCTTTTTAA
The DNA here is from genome assembly GCA_029210905.1 of Bacteroidales bacterium. Classification (GTDB taxonomy): domain Bacteria; phylum Bacteroidota; class Bacteroidia; order Bacteroidales; family NBLH01; genus NBLH01. The sequence goes on from JARGGF010000235.1 coordinate 4,203, forward strand.
TTGACCTTTATATAAAATTGTTTCAACTGTGTCATTTACAGATGTTTCAGAAGCATCTAAAAGAATTTTGCCATTTAATTTCGTGATTGAATAACCTTTTTTCAGTACATTAATTGGATCAAAATGTCTGGCAGAATTCTCAAAATATTCCAAAGTTTTATGCTGCCTGAAAATATTTTGTTTAACCCTATATTCGATCTTTTCAATGGCCCTGTTTAAATCTTTTGCCAATATTTTAATATTAACATGACAAATATTTACAATTCCGCTTTGATATTGAGATAATGACTGTTTGAACTCACTAATATTAGATTTTGAGAGAAGACTTATTTTTTGACCGGCTAGTTCGATATGTTTTGTCTCCTTACTCAATCTATTTTGAAGTAATGGTACCAGGCGATTGCTTAAGGTATTAATATGCTCATTTTCAGAATCCAGAACATGTTCGGTAAAGTTATTTAATGTTTCTGCATATTCATCAACTTGCTGTTCAAAATCAACCAGTTCAGAAATTAAAAATTCGGCAACAGCGGTGGGCGTTTTTACTGAAGTGTGGCATACCATATCAACAATTGAAACATCCTTTTCATGTCCAATGCCCGCAATTATTGGAATTGGGAACTGCGTAATATAATAAGCCAGGTTGTAATTGTCAAAACTCATTAAATCAGAACGAGAACCACCCCCACGAATAATAACCACCAAATCAAAAAAATCCTCATATCCGTATATCCTTACCAGTGCCTGAATGATTGAATCTTCAGTTTTTTCGCCCTGCATTGTTGCAGGGAACAATTTGGTATAAAACTTAAAACCATAGTCGTTTTTCTCAAGCTGTTTAATAAAATCTTCGTAACCTGCTGCAGTACTGGATGAAATGATTGCAATTTTCTGACTTACCAAAGGTAATTCAAGTTCTTTGTTCATTTCGAGCACACCTTCTTCTTCTAACCTGTGAATAATTTCCAGACGCCTTCGTTCAATATCACCCAATGTGTAGGTCGGATCTATGTCTCTAATATTGAGGCTAAACCCATATAATTCATGAAACTCAACGCTAACAGCCACCATAATTTTTAATCCGGCTTGCAGCTCTTGCCCTGTGGTAGTTTCAAAATAGGGCTTAAGCATTCGTAGTGTGTAACTCCATATATTTGCACTTGCTTTAGCAATTATTTTATCGCTATTTAAGTCCTTTTCAATCAATTCAAGGTAGGCATGTCCGTTCCTGTTAAATTTTATCTCTCCAATTTCAGCAATTATCCAGGTATTTTCAAAAAAGTTATCCTGAATAATGCCTTTAATTTTTTTATTTAGCTCAGAAAGGGATATGTTTTGTTTTTCCATGGAAATGTAGGATTATAAAACTCATTGCCACCAGGCAAACTTTTACATAATAATGATTATAAGGCTATATCGAATGGGTGAACCCATCAGTTTGGTATTGATCCAATCTAATATTTCACAACCTTCTTTTCCATCACAATATTATCAGCAATCAATCTTAAAACATACAATCCGTCTGATACACTATTAAAATTGTTAATAGTTGTTATATTAAAATTATTTTTTCGTTCGGGGAACAATTGATCAAATTTCTTAACACCCTTTGTATCAAATAATTGAATTCTAAGATCATATGGAAGATTAACATATTCGCTTAGGAACTCAACATGAAATTCGTCTTGAAAAGGATTCGGAAAAACATTCATCGTACCTCTTAATTTGGAGTTAATGGAACCAGAAGTTTTCAAAAACATATGAGCTGCATAGATATCGGGGACTCCATAGCCCAAACTAGTATCAGGTGCATTAAACTGACTTGAACTGCGTTTTATAATATCAATAATATCAAGATTGCTTAATTCGGGATGTGCCTGCCATAAACAAGCCACAAGTCCTGCCATGATGGGCGATGAGAATGAAGTTCCACTAGAAGTTGACACCTCTCCACCGGTTCCTGAAACCACTGAAGGTAGACCAATAGCACTAACATCCGGCTTTATCCGATTATCGAAGGTGGGACCATATGAACTAAAAAAAGCACGTCTTCCATCAAGCATAATTGCTCCGACAGTTAGGATACTGTCAGCATCTGCCGGAGCAGAAATGTACCTCCACTGGCTAAATCCTTCGTTGCCAGCACTGGTAACTACTAACATTCCTTTGCTTGCAGCAATATCAGCGCCACGGCTAATCAATGTTGTATTTCCATCTAAATCGGAGTAAGTATGATTTGTTAGCTTATCATCAAAACTACTATAACCTAAGGAGCTGTTGATTAAGTCTACACCAACGCTATCAGCAAATTCGGCAGCGACTACCCAATTGTGTTCTTCGATAATAAATTCAGTTGCAGTTTGTTCTGATCTTAATAACCAATAAGAAGCTTTTGGTGCAGTGCCCAGCAGTTTACCGGGAATATTTCCGGCCATAGTGGATAATACCTTCATTCCGTGACTATCTGCATCGTATACCTGTAAATCGCCCTCAACAAAATCACGGGTACCCAGAATTTGATTATTTGCACGCAAACTATCAAAAGCAGGCAGTTCATCAACCTTATAAAACCCACCATCCAGGATGGCTACTTGCATACCCTGACCTTGAAATCCGGCCTGGTGCATCAAATGTCCGTTGTGTATCTGAATCTGGGCAAATGAATTGCCATAAGTTTGAAGATATACCGAGTCTATTTCCTGCACCCCAAACTGTTTCACTGGTGATTTTT
>JARGGF010000236.1 GCA_029210905.1 Bacteroidales bacterium
GTAACTAGATCCGGAGCAGTACCAGTACCACTTGTGCCACCATTTAAAATATATTGCTTACTACTTGCAACAGAATCACTCATAATTACATTCCAAAATGGTGCTTTAGAAGTAATTACAAAGTCATTTGTATTGTCAATATCAAATACTACGGTACCACCAGTAACATTATAATTACCAGGATCGGAGTTAATAAATATTCCGCCCTTTGCATTGGCCTGAAGAATGTTAAGTGTACCACCAGACATGGTAAATGTATTATTACTATAGGTTAAATTAAATACATAATAAGCAGTGCTGGTAGATGATCCCCCAATATTTGCAATTCCACCAGACTGATAGTAACCCCCAACATTGCCAGCTCCATTTACAGAAGTTCTTATCTGGTTTGCATTTAAGGTTCCGCCTTCCACTTTAATTAAGCCATTATCCCGAAATGTAAAACCACTACTTACGGAGGCGGTGAAAGTACCTGCGCTAACACGGGCTGTTCCATAAGGCACAATCGCAGTACCAGTAGGTTTGGTTACTGTACCACCATCTACCCATAGTTGTGCTCCTTCCGCAATATTATAGTTCCCTCTGTCATTTAGTACAGGGATATTTACATTTGTACCAATTCTGACAGTACCATTTATAAGGCTTAATGCATTGCTATTTAGAGGCACAGTTGCTCCATATGATCCATGATCTTGATGTGCATAACCTAATAAATAAAAATTAGTAGCATCGCTGGCACCAATATAAAGTTCATAAGTTTTATCTGTTCCTTTATCAATCTCAATCCTGTAAAAATAAGTTAATCCATTACAATTAATTGTCTGATTTTTAGAGGCGTGCAGAAAGTTTGCATCAACAATTCCATCATTTGCCTCATTTTGATATTCTGTTGTCCCTGCAGTTGTTCGTTGTGTAAATTTAACAACACCATTATTCGTAAAGTTTCCATACAAATTTAACTGATGCCTTGCATTTGCAGTCCCTGTGGTTATGGAATCTCCTGCTGATACTTCCACATCACCATAAACATTAATATTTAATCCGGTTGTGCTACTTCCATCATTAATTTGGAAAGTGCCCTTTTTTATCTTCAGATACCCATTTATTGTATAATTTTTAAGTAAAGTAGTTGTATGACCGTCCATGTCAATCTCTAAATTATAAAATGTGCGAGGAGTTGATAAATTATAGGCAGGCCCCCCGGAATAATAATAAACTGCTGTTCCTTCACCTTGTCCCTTGGTAACAAAGTTTGCGGGATCGCCTGCAGGAAAATTATCAGCAGCCATCCTAATTATGCCGTTTCCTTTAAGAATGTCAAATGTATGACCCGTTGTTTGCACCAAATCTAAGGTTCCATCAACGGTTACAGAGGCGAATCGTAGAGAGGAAAGATCCATCATCACATTTTTACCCGATTTAATAACCACTTTTTCAGTAATAGACTGTGGATAGGTTTCATCAGGATTATTTAACAAAGAACCTGAGGGATCTAAGGTCCAGGTTTGCCATTCACTCCAGTTACCGCTTTTATAGCTATACCATGTTTTAGTAGAAGCTCCTTCAAGTGGGCTGTTTGTCTGATCTAATGTTCCCAAAGTATAATAACCACTTGGAAGGTTAGCACCCAGAACGGTAAATGCCAATTGATCTCCATTTGTAAGCACCAAACTTGATGTACTTACAATACTGTAATCGCCACTTGTGGTTGCCCGATATAATAAAACATAATTGCTAATATTTTGAGGGGATTGTCCTACTATTCCTTCAGAAAAATCAAAGGTAACTTTTGCATTTTGTTCTCCGGTTTGTTCAATGTACCAATCCTTTTCCCAACGTGCCTCAACTGTGCCAGCAACATTAACTGGAGTTCTTGCTGCATTCGTAGAACCATCATGTGCCACCATAAGATAATCACCATTATCTAAAGACCCTATTGATTGGAGATAAAATCCGGTATTACCAGAGGTTGCGTATAATTGGTTACCATCAAGTTCCTGACCAACCCCAGTTAAATCAGAGGTATAGGAAGTATTGTAATCTGCGTCATTCCCAAAAACTTTATTAGAAATTGCAATTCCATATTTTATATTCAGGTAGTTTTCAATAATTGTTCTTTGGGCATCATTGATATAACTTGAGAACATAATTATTTCTGCAATATCGCCGCCAAATGCTTCTGCAACATCATAACCAGCATCTAAAGCATCCTGGTCTCCACCAATAGCCAGGGTCCCATTAGCGGTAATACTATCGCCTGCCTGAAATGTTGCAGAATATTGCTGAGTGCCATTTTGAAAAAGGCGTAAAGTACCATCTGAACTTCTCCACTTATGTGTGGCTATCTGGAAATTACCTCCGTTTTGAAAAGATACGCTTGAAGAATTAATATTTCCGCTAATATAAGTGGTCAAATCACTATTATCGTAAATCAATAGTTCATTGTCCTGAGTTGAAATTGCATAGGAAACCATAGCATCAGTATTATCAGTAGCTGTGGAAGTCTTATAAACAATTATTATCGAGTATGCCTTTTTTTCTACCGATGGGTCAAAATTTGCTTTTACCAAACGGGTATTATTAGCTGCAATGAACCTGACAATGGGGTAGCCATTAATTTGACTAGTATAAAACTCAGGTTGGAAATTAGCATCTCCTTGAGCTAAATCATTTGTATTTCCTGATGCATCCGTCCAGGAAGGTACATTTACTCCATCTGTTAAACCCAAATCATTAGCATCCAACCACAAGATATTTCTGGGTTGTCCGTTTGTACCAGTTGAATTTCCAACCCCACCCGGCCCAGTTTGAGCCATTGCAAAATTATGTAACGCCAAAATTGCGATTAAGAAAACGAAAAAATTAAGTACTCTTTTCATCTGTAAATTATTTATTTTCTTTATTTATGCCTCAAATGAAAATTAACCGTAACATTGATTAATTAACATCAATCTTATCTGTATTTTTTTATAAAAAAAGGTTATATTACCTAAATTATAAGTTCTGTATAACAGTATTTAATGTTTAGCTTCATATACGTATATCTGGTATAAAATGTTTCAGCTTGATTAATTATTTAACATTTTTTTGATAAATTATGCAAAAACTGGGATGAATAAAAGGTCCGTTTATAATTTATGGACGTGAAATTATTAATCCACTAATTTTTACATATCAAATAATACCTTAAAATATAACCTATACTATTTCTATGAAAAGACTTATTGTATAACACTTATGTTGCATGGGCTAATAACTGTTATAATAAATCTCACAATCCAAAGCCAAAAAATTCCAAATCAGTTGACAAAAATAACATATATACAACTTATAAAATTTATCAAATTAATAATTATTCTATCTGTTATAAAAATATTTTTTGTGAGCTAATGGAGTTCAAATGATTTCTTGCAACCAAACGGCATTTGCACATTAAGAAAAACGCTAACATCTGGCTGCATGTCCATTGCTTTTATATTTGAAATACATGATAGACTCCGCAAAATTCAATTAAACATTTGAGCCGCCAACCAGCTTTTGAAAACAAAAATAGCGCCAATAGAATAGCTAGTCTGGAAAATGAGTTTGATTAAGGAAAAAATATAGGCTAAATTAAATTTTTCTCTTCATTATCAGGAAAAAACACTTCCGGTTTCTGCAAATCTCAGGATTAGCAGATCATTTTTGCCGGACTTATAAAAAACCTTTATTTTTGTCAGAAATATATAAAACAGGAAAAAGGTAAAGTCGAAATTTACAAACCAATTTATTAAAGTACCATGAAACTTTCAAGATTTCTCCCACTTTTTCTTGCAGCCTTTCTATATAACATGGCCATTTCGCAAGAAATGGTGATTAAAGCTTTGGACGAGCGAGCGTATCCGCTAATTAAAATTAATCTTGAATTCGCCGGATTTTCATCAGTTAACATCAACGAACTTAAAGTACTAGAAAACAATGAATTGGCCGCATTTTCACTAGATTCTGTTTCAATAAATAAAGAAAAAAGAATTGTAAGTCTTTTAGTTGATGAATCGCTATTATATGATCAAAACGCTTTGAAAAATTTGTTTTCGGCAATAAACTATTTTACAAGCCAGTTAAACAGGAATGACCTGCTTAATATTTTTCTAGCAAAAGCTAATACCGATTTAACGGCATGCCAAATCCCTTTAAGCTTTGAATATACATCTGATTATAAATTGTTTAATGTTTTTATTAAGGAATATTTTTCGAAACAAAAGATATCAGCTGCAAAACCGAATATCAGCTGCGCAATAGCTGAGACAGTTGATTTTATTGAATCTAAAAATTTACCCCCCGGACAGAAAAGCCTTTTTATTTTCACTCGAAATATTACGGACAAATCAGAACCTGAATCAAAAATCAGACAGAAAGCAGAAAATTCAGGCATCACTTTAATACAAATAGATTTTCCGTGGAATAATGAATTAGCCGAGGTTGACAGCAATAAATTATCAGATGTTCTTACCGAAGAATTTTATTCCATAAAATCGAATATTGGTCTGGATGCGTCAAAGATTGGCAAATCATACATCATCAGCTACTATAGCCAGCACGACAAAAAACAGAACACAGTTGCCATTAAATACAAAAATAAAACTATAACAAGTTCCTATTTCAGATCAGGAAAACTGGCATTTTTAAAAGAAAACCTGCTTTTTACAGGGATTATCGGGGGGCTATTTATGATTGCATTACTGCTCATCATCAACCTGTTAATCACAAAACGGCAGATGGCAAAATCAATAATAAAACTTAAAAATAAAAAAGAATTTGAGGCAATAGACGCCGCCCATATTCTTGATGAACCTTTCCATCCGAATAAAACACTTTATGGAAATGGAAGCATTATTCCTTATGTAACAATTGATTTGGATGGTGATATTATAAAGCATGAACTAAAGAAACTTCGCACAACCTTAGGCAGACATAGCGACAATGATATACTCCTTGCAAACCTGACTATTTCTAATCATCATGCAGCAATCACCAATGAAGGAGGCATATTTTATATTCAGGATAATGAAAGTACAAATGGCACTTTTGTAAACGAGATTAAAATCACCAAAGCAGCTATTAAATCGGGCGATGCCGTGCGGCTGGGGAAAGCCAAGCTATTCTTGACCTATTAGCTTTCATCTTTTATTAAACAAGCAATCATTTTTAACGAAAATAAGTTTCAGTCCACAAAACAGAAGAGACCACAGCATTCATCATGTTTGCGCTATTTATTTCAAATTTTTATCATTACTTTTATGTGCTTAATTGGCTGTTACTATATTATTTAATAGTTATCAGTTGTAAAAAATCCATTTTTTCCAATAATAATTAATTAGTATTTACATCTTATTACTAACCATGTTTTGTTATGAATAGAGAATCTATGATCAAAAATCTGGAAGCTCAACCAGAAAAAGTTTGGGACATTTTAATCATCGGAGGAGGCGCTACAGGACTGGGTGCAGGAGTTGATGCAGCTTCAAGAGGATATGATACTTTGCTACTGGAGCAGGCTGATTTTGCCAAAGGAACTTCGAGCAGAAGCACTAAATTGGTGCATGGAGGAGTCCGCTACCTGGCACAGGGTGACATTGCACTGGTACTTGAGGCACTGCATGAGCGTGGCCTCATGCGGCAAAATGCACCACATCTGGTTAAAGATCAGGTATTTATAATTCCAAATTATGTCTGGTGGGATGGCCCATTCTACACAATTGGGATGAAAGTATATGATATGATGGCCGGGAAGCTGGGATTGGGACCCTCAGAGCATATTTCGAAGGAAGAAACCATAAAATATATCCCTAATTTATCAGAAAAAGGACTTAGTGGAGGTGTTATTTATTATGATGGTCAGTTTGACGATGCCCGACTGGCTGTAAACCTTGCTCAAACTATGGTTGAAAATAAAGGCTCCGCAATCAATTATTTTGAAGTGGTTGATTTGTTAAAATCAGACGAAGGAATGGTATGTGGTGTCAAGGCCAAAGACCATGAAAGTGGAAAAACTCACACCATAAAGGCAAAAGTAGTTATAAATGCAACGGGTGTTTTTGTGGATAATATCCTGAAAATGAACGACAAGAATGCAAAAAAAACCATAAAGCCAAGTCAGGGTATACATATTATCCTCGACAAGTCCTTTCTACAAGGTGAATCAGCTATTATGATTCCAAAAACATCCGATGGAAGGGTTTTATTTGCAGTTCCGTGGCATGGTAAAGTAGTGGTTGGTACCACTGACACCCAGGTTGATTATGATTCATTAGAGCCCAGAGCATTAGAGGAAGAGATTGAGTTTATCTTAAGCACCGCTGCACAATATTTAAAGAAAGATCCCACGCGAAAAGATGTATTAAGTATATTTGCCGGATTGCGCCCCCTTGCTGCGCCAGAAGATGACAGCGAAGAAACTAAAGAAATCTCAAGAGGACATAAACTAATTGTTTCAGAATCATGCATGATAACCATGACTGGTGGCAAATGGACAACCTACCGAAAAATGGCTGAAGATATTATTGATAAAGCTGCTATGATTGCCGGGCTGGACGAGCGAAGATGCGTGACCAAAAATATGCCCATACATGGTTATGTTGCCAATGTGGATCATAGTAACCATCAATACATTTATGGCTCGGATTTGGTTGGAATTCAAAAACTTGTTTCAAATCAACCAGAATTGGCCGATGTACTGCACCCAAATTTGCCCTTTACAAAAGCCGAGGTGGTTTGGGCAGTACGCTCGCCGCTCTGTGTGTATTGGTGGGTGGGCTGATCTTGCGGTTCCTGGTCGTCTATACCGCTGACCGTCAGAGCCTCCCCGGGGAAGAACGCTATAAATCGCTGCTCCCGAAAGGTGATGAGGAGTTCCTGAAGGTATTGAAGTAGATAGTAACCAAATTTTT
>JARGGF010000237.1 GCA_029210905.1 Bacteroidales bacterium
GGGAGAATCCCATTTAATGATTATTATTGCTTAACTATGTTTATTGTTTTGGTATTTAAATTTACAGTAATATCATAATTACCGGCAGTTGCAGAAGTCACTCTCCATTTGTTGTCCGGACCGCTGCAGCCAAAAGTTGTTATGAATTGCCCATCAGTAATCGTTTGATCAGCAGTGGCTGCATTTAACCAATCTCCGTCACACCAATCCCCCATAAATTTAGAGAATTTAAGCTCACCTTCAGTAAGTGGTCCAGAGTAGGTAAAAATTCCGTCGTTTGCTGTGTTCATGGGTGTTGGACTACTAATATTCCAACCATTAGGTCCTGCATCACCTATCATATAAACAGTAATTTTCTTAAATTTAACAGTAACATCCCTGGTATCAAGCGTAATTTTGTAGAAACCTGCGGTTTCTGAAGTTACGCCCCACTTATTATCAACATCGCACCCTGAGTTTTGCTCAACTTCAGTAGATGTAAGTGGTTCAGCATCGTTTAGTGGTCTGTACCAATCACCGCACCAATCGCCTGTTGAACCGGCAAGAAATTTAATGTTCCCCACTGAAAGCAGACCTTCATAAATAAATTTCATTGGGTCGGCATCGCTTTGGATAAAAGGTTCAGGAGTATCAATATTCCAACCGCTTGAACACCCATCTCCAACAATATAAATATTATCGAATGGAGGGACTTCTATATCGCTGTTTTTAGTGATGTCAATTGTTAAGTCTATTAAACTTATTGTTATAGTATACATTCCGGGCTCAGTAATTTCCCATTGATTGTCATCAGGATTGCCACCCTTGTGCAAATAGATTTTAGAAGGATCCTCAGTATCCCGCATATACATATCCTGTCCAAAATCATCATTTCTGTTAACCGGAAACTTAAATGTGCCAGGCAAAAGTGTTCCATAAAATGAGAATATGGTAGGATCCTGACTACTTGGAGTTAGTTCAATTGCATTAGCAATATTCCAGCCAACTTCTGTAGCACTGCCAAAAATGTATAACTTGTCTGTGACAGGTAGATATGGTGTTATGTTAAATTCTAGAATCGCTGATGTATCTGGTTGAACATCAGGTGAATTAACTACAGCAATTACTCTGGCCTCAAGGATTACCTCCATTTCAGGATCAGCCCAGTTATTTAATATCATGCCATTAAATTCTCCAAATGTGAAGCTTTTCGAATAGATGGCTTTTCCCAAATAATTACGCTGAGCGTTAGTAAAATTATTTCCTTTTTTATCAATTTCCAGAACATACTCAATTGAAGCACCTGTGCCTTTATTAGATCCAGGTGTCCATAAAAAATCAATTACATTTGAAATTTCTCTCTGATTTAGAATAAGTATTTCATTGGAAACTGTTAACTCAAGATTACTATCAGTTACATTTGGTATTATTAAATCTTCCTGATTACAGGAAAAAAAAGATATCAATATTGATACCAATGCCAGATACTGTCTTACTCGCAATTTTGATAAATTCCGAAATATTGTGTTATATATATTTTTCATTTCTTGTAATTTTAGATTAGAACAATGCATTTAGTAACCAACATTTTGCGAAAGATTAGGATTAACATCTCTCTCTTTTTGTGGTACCGGAAATAATAAATGCTTCGAAGCAGCATTTGATTTACCAATTGAATGCAGAAAGTCCAGTGCATATTGTCCACTGTCAATTCTTATTAAATCGAACCATCTTTGACCTTCAAAAGCCAATTCTATTCTTCTTTCATTTAATACTGCTTTTTTAAAGTCTGCCTGGGATAGACCAGTAATATCACCCAGTCCTGCTCTATTTCTAACCCTGTTAAGAGGTGCTTCAGCTTCAGAAGTCCGTCCGAGCTCGTTAAGTGCTTCAGCCTCCATTAACAATACATCTGAATACCTTAAAACCGGAAAATTCATAGGGCTGTTATCGTAAGAGGCAGTAATTGATAAGGGCACAAGAAATTTTCGAACATTATATCCTGTAAATGAATAAGAGCTCTGGTATGCAGAACCATCAAATTCCGGACAGCCATCGTATAAAACTGTAACATCTTTGCGCAAATCTTCTGCTTCGTATGTATCCATAAATTCCTGTGTGGGCTGGTTCCATCCCCAGCCTCCAGCTACCATTCCTGAACCTCGTGGTCCCATAAATGTGCTTGTCCATGATGCCTGGTTCTCGTTGTCCCAAAAGCCATAACCTCCATCTTTGGCATATTGAATTTCAAATAAGGATTCAATTGAATTGCCATTAACAGGGTTGAAATTATCGGAATAGTTAGCATTTAGATCATAGCCCATGGATGATATATCCTGACATAATTCCACTACTTTTCCCCAGTTTTCTAATGTAAGATATACTTTAGCAAGGATACCGCTGGCTGAACCCTTTGAAGCCCTTCCCTTATCATTGTTTCCATAGGAGCTTTTTAGCGGAAGTAATTCAATTGCTTTTTCCAAATCTTTAATTATCTGCTCGTAAACAATTGATTTACTAGTTCTTGAAGGTCGCAGGTCATCACCGGGTTCCTGAGGTTCTAAAACCAAAGGCACATCACCAAAGTATCTAACCAAAATAAAGTAGTAATGGGCTCTTAAAAAATATGCCTCTCCTAAAGAACGGTTTTTAATATCTTCATTAATATCCAGTTCTGGAACTTGCTGGAGAATTAGATTGCACCTCAAAATACCTGGCCAGGGACCACGCCATAAATCAAGTACACCCTGATTATCAGTTGCAGTAACAAAATTTGCCATATCCTGAGTCTCTTGTCCATCTGAGCCACCTCCAGCACCAACAATACTGTTACCAGCCATAATATCGCTTGTCCACATGCGCATATTATAAAGCTTTGGCCACTGAAGCGGTTGATATGCTCCATTTACCATTGCAATAACGTCCTCTTCATTTTGTGGGTAATTCGCTGTATTTATTGTATCTAAAGGAGCCTTTTCGAGAAAACTTTCGCAGCTAATAAATAATACTGCGATAAATAGTATAGTATATATAATTCTGTTCATAACTTTAAAATTTAAAATCCAATGTTAACACCAAGTGAAAAAGTTCTGGTAACTGGATAAATATTATTATCGATACCATTGACTGAAACTTCAGGATCAATACCTTTATATTTTGTAAAAGTGTATAGATTTTGTGCTGAAGCATAAACCCTTGCGGAGGATAATTTAATTCTTCCTAAGATTTCTTTTGAGAAGGTATATCCGAAAGTTATATTCTTAATCCTTAAATAACTTCCATCTTCAATAAATCTATTTGAAGCCCTGTTGTTTTTATTCGGGTCATTATAAACTGCCCTGGGCATATCATTACTTGTCCCCTCCCCTGTCCATCGGTATAATGTCTCCTTAGTCTGATTATGAGAAACAGCCATTGCTTCAGTATATAATCTGTTGGCATTAAAAATTTTATTGCCGTATACTCCTTGTAAATAAATATTTAAATCAAAGCCTTTATAAGTAAAGGTATTATTCATTGAGAATATGATATCCGGGTTTGGATTACCGAGATAAGTTCTGTCATCATCATTAATTACTCCATCATTATTTAAGTCCCGAAATTTGATGTCACCTGCAGAAGTGCGGCTATAAGGATCATTGCCAGGTACCTGAACAGATGAATTGGCCACTTCTTCATCTGTTTGAAACAGACCATTAGTGACAAATCCGTAAAAAACATTCATAGGATGACCTGCTTCAATTAAAGCTAAGTTATAATTAAGGCCAATACTTCCAACAGTCATTGGCACACTATCATTAATACTTATTACTTCATTTTTGTTAAATGAGGCCGTAAAATCGGTGCTCCAGGCAAGTTCACCAGTTAGGTTTTTAGAAGCAACAGTAAATTCTATACCTTTATTTTGAATTTTACCAGCATTGATGTATGGGACGTCAATATCAGAATAGCCCGTACTAATTGGAACTGCCATTGGCACCAACATGTCATTTGTGTTTTTTAAATAAGCATCAGCTGAAAGATTAATCCTGTTATTAAGGATCCAAAGATCTAAGCCTACATTAAATTGCTCTTGTGATTCCCATTGAACATAAGGGTTAGGCATCTTATTCGGAACAACTGCGCTAACATAGCTATCCCCAAAATTATACCTTACGGTATTCAGTGCAGAAGCATAGCTATAATTTCCAATGCTTTGATTACCAGTTAAGCCATAACCAAATCTTAGTTTTAAATCATCGACAAAACTAATATTTTCCATGAAACTCTCGTTTGAAATCCGCCATGCTACTGATGCCGAGGGGAAAGTTCCCCATTTGTTTTCAGAACCAAAGCGTGAAGAACCATCTCTTCGGATTGTTGCAGTGATATAATATCTATCATCATATACATAATTTGCTCTACCAATAAAAGATAATATGGTCCACTCTGAAGCATTTCCATTTATTGTAGGTTGAAGTGTACCATTGCCCAGCTGCTGGGTTTTATCGCTAGCAAATTGCTGTTTTGAACCATCCATAAATTCAAAACGATTTGATTGGGCACTAATACCTGCCATTACATTAATGCGGTGAACATCTGCTATTGTTTTGTCATAAGTGAGGGTATTATCCCACATCCAGGTTATTGCATTACTTGATTTTTGATATAAGTATGAATTTTCCTGAGATTGTGAGTCCCAGTTATATTTTGGAGCCCAGGTTCTATCGTTCCAGATATTAGCCTCAAGGCCAGCATTTGATTTTAGTTTTAAACCTGGAATAAATTCCATTTCAGCATAAATTGAACCATGAACATTATATCCTTTTGTTGAAATATCAACGGTATTTGCTTTACCTATCGGGTTTTCGATATCTCCATCGTAGATTGGCTGCTGAATGGGTCCTGAATAGTTTCCATCAGCTCTGTAAACTGGTTGAGCTGGCAGGGCTAACATCGTATTTCTAATATCATGTGCACCTCTGGTTTTAATACTGTGCTCTAGCTTTAAGCTATTTCCAAATTTTAGCCAGTTGGTGATTTTAGAATCACTATTAAATTGTAAAAGGTAACGCTTATAATCATTATTAATCACAATTCCCTGTTGATCCAAATAGCTACCGGATACATATATGTTTGACTTTTCTCCTCCAGTTGAGTATGAAAGCGAATAATTTTGCATCGGAGCCACTCGAAATAATTCATCTAACCAATTTGTTCCTTCCCCTAAAGAGACAGGATTAGCAAACTCAGGGTTCGTTATTTGTCCACCAGCAGTTAACATCTCATTATGCATTTGAGCAAATTCAGATGCATTAAGCATTTCAATCATATTTGTTGCTTGCTGCCAGCCATAGAAATAATCAATATTTAATTTAGAAGCACCTTCCTTGCCGCGTTTAGTTGTTAAGATAACAACACCATTAGCCCCCCGGGAACCATAAATTGCTGTAGCAGAAGCATCCTTTAGTATTTGAACAGTTTCTATATCATTTATATTTACCTGATTAAGCCCGCCATTTAAAGGTAGTCCGTCAACAACAATTAAAGGTTCATTATCATTAATTGTGCCCGTTCCCCTGATTCTAAATGACACATTATTACCGGGTTCACCCTGGGTGATAACATGAACTCCAGCTGCTCGTCCTTGAATAGCCTCACCCACGTTAGACACAGGTGGGGTACCTAGATCTTCAGTATTTATAGCAACTATTGAACCCGTTAAATCTTTTTTCTTAACTGTTCCGAAACCAATTACAACTACTTCATCAAGTCCTGTGACATCAGCTTTCAACTTGATTTCAAGATATTTCTGGTCTGTAACCAGTATTGTCTGTTTTAAATATCCTATGTATGAGAAAATCAAAGTAACGGACGAATCCGGTATCTGAATAGAAAATTTTCCATCCAGATTGGTAATTACGCCGTTATTAGTTCCCCTTTCTACTATATTGACCCCAATAAGCGGCTCATTTGTTTCTGCATCTGTTACAATACCATTAATACTTCTTAATTTTGGTTCATCAGTTTTATTTGTTTGCAGTTCCTCTTGTTTAGGTTTATAGATAACAATATGCCTGTCTTTGATCGTATATTTTAAGTTTTTCCCTCTTAAAAGTTGATTAAGAATAGCGGTAATATTCTTATCTTTAACTGAAATACTAACCCTTTCCTTATCATTAAATTCATCATTGCTATACCAGAATGAAAATTCACTGGTTTTCTTGATCTCTTTTATTACTTTTCGCAAAGTAACATTTTGCAAATCAAGACTAATAGTTGTCTTCTGAGAATAAGATTCCAAAGCCGACATGCTAGTTATAAAAGCAAAAGTGATAATTATAGTAAGTTTCATTGCAAGTAAATACTTTTTTATAATAGACGGCTCATAGAGCAGTCCCTCTATTTCTATTTTTTTCATACTTTTGTATAAGTTTTGGTGTAACAATTTTCGTTTTAAATTCAATCGCCATTACTATGAACCGGGAAGTGTTGCCGCACTGTCCGGTTCTTTTTTACATTAACTTGTATCCATAATTTTGAGTTTCGTTAAACTTAGTTTTTATTAATTATATGAAGAGTATCTTTTGAGGTATAATAGTCAAAATCACGCTTTAGCTTCATGATATCAATTATCTCCTCCAAGCTTTCGTTATTGTCGAACATACCAGTATATTTTTCATTTTGAAGCTTTTCAATATCCACCTTAATATTAACATTAAAACCTCGTTCCAATTTTTTAATTATGGTTGAAAACTCTTCATCTTCGAAAAAATAACTACCATTCAACCATGAGATATAAGCTGAAGCATCATTTACAGACTTAATCTGAAATTGCCTCAGTTCTTTACTGAATACAGCTTTATCATTTGGTTGTAAAATTATTTTGTCTTGATGAGTGGGCTTATCTGAGTCCCAAAGACTAACTGAACCTTCAATAAGCGTTGTAACAATCTCAG
>JARGGF010000238.1 GCA_029210905.1 Bacteroidales bacterium
ATTGTCATGATTCAGTAAATAAAAACAAAGCTATAGGAACCGCAATCGGAAGATTTACCTTAAATAAAAATGAAACTAATCTTTTTTTGCTTATTCCATGATTATAATAAAAATAATACTGTTCCCTATAGAATTGATTATAACAGAGGATTCCAATTAGGTTTCCAATTGTTCCAAATGTAATTAATGCGCCAAATGGCGAAAATAAACCTACTATTATGGAAAAGCAGAAATTAAATTTAGTTACATCAATATAGTATTTGAAAATCATGATCTAAACATTAGTATTTTCGTGCTTTCTAATTTTGCCTAACGAATAGCATTAATGCTGTCCTTTTAGTTCAGAAAGTCTTTCTTTAGCTGTTGATCGATTTAAAGCAGTTTCATCAGTGTTTTCCATAATATTTTTTTTTGAATTATTCATTTAGTTTCTGTCACCGAAGATTTCTATTCTTGACATGTTATTTCTCGTTTATTATTTAATGCCCAATATTAATAACTATTGTTTTCTATTTGAGTCTTGTCAAGCATTTTCTAGGTTAATCATTTAGCTAATTGAGATGAACTTCTCTTTTTTTCAATATTCTGGCCAGGTTGTTACTGGGTTGGCTATTTTTTGCCTGGTCTCCCTTAGCATTAGTCCAATTTTTAGAGATTTAAACTCACAATCTAGTTAGTCTCTTCTAGTCGTTCTTAATTATTTGTTTCATCCCAAATGTCTTTTCTTACTTCTTTAATTTTGTTTGCTACCTCTGAATAATAATGCAAAATAAAGTTTCTGTTTGCCTGGATTTTCCATAGGTAGGTTAACAGCACTTTCTCTTCACTTTCTTCAATTTCCAGAGGTGTTTTAATTCCGATTAGCAATTTGTTTTCATCAAATTCAAAGTTTGGGGAAATTGAAAGATTAATTTCTTTAAAGTAGTTTTCTTGAAACTGCATCTCGAAATAGTCTTCTTCCAACTTTCTTAGGGTAGTGTAGTCATATTCGTACAGCGAAATGATTTTTGTTCTTAACGTGTCATTTTGTATCAATTCCAAGCCTCTCGATTTCAATGTTTCATAGCCTGAAGTATTTTGAATTGATACAAAATCACGTGTCAGGTTAAAATAGTGGAACATAACGGAATCTTTGAACACAGGTTTGTTGGCTAATAAATCTCTAAAATAATTAGAAGCTTCTATTCCCGTTTTATGTCCCTTTTCGTTCAGTTTTAGGTCAACCAGGTCTTTTTGAAGTCCGTTATATATTTCTGTGAGGATTTTACTTTCCGCATTTTGATTTTTTCTGTTTTCGTTCCAATTATTTAATGCAAAAGCTGATATAACTGCAATAAAAATTGACAGAAACTCAAAACTGAATTTTTTCCAACTTTTAATTTGTATTTTTTTCACACTGTCGTTTTCTTAAATGGTTGCTAATATCTGCATATATGCACACTTCCTAAAAAATTTCTTTATTTCTGCATGGCCAGAAAAAGAATTTCTTTTCAATGCCTGTTATTTTTTTAGACTAAAAGTAATAGCATCAACCATTATATCCAAATATTTTTTGTACTGTTGACATTTCATGATCAATAAAGCTTTCCTACCTAATTTTTAAAATTGGTCTATTCAGTCGGTAAATGGATATATTTTTCAAATAATTATTCGTTCGCCGACGGAATAGGCCCTCATATTTTAACCCTGGGCTTTCAGCCCAGGCCATTGATTTCGCTACGTTGGAGCTATTTTTAGGTTTATAAACTAGCACCCAAACAGATATTGAGTTTAACAAATGATTTGGGAAATTAGTTACCATCAATAAGTAATATTTCTTTCAAATAATCAATTGATTATTAACCAAATAGCAGTCCAAAGGTGAACCGGATTTGAAATTGGTATACTTGAAACTGGTGTATTAGAAGAAATTAGTATAGTGATTCTGATTAAACAAAGCATATTCTCATAATAAACAAATACACAAATAAACAAATAAACCAATAAACTAATACACAAATAAACCAATAAACTAATACACAAATATACCCGTCTACAAATAAACCAATAAACTAATTTCTAATTTCTAGGTTCTAAGTTTCAATCATTCCCCGCTTTTCTGAAAATCAATCTTCTTCATCGCCTTTTCCCTTATTATCAACTGATTTGAGCGGCCTTCAATTTTACTTTCCAACCACGAAATAATATCAAAATAAATGAATGCCCGCTTTTCGTAAGGATTATTGGTCAGGGCCAGCAATTTTTCCTTTAAGTCAATAAACGCACCCTTTAATTGTTCGGGCATCATGCCGGGCAATTTTCTTAAAAATTTAAATATGTAGTTTTGGTATAGGTGAAAATCTGCCTTTTTAATCAAATATCGGTACGTTGAACGGATATAATATTCAACCAGGTCCGTATTTTGCAGTTCCCAATGGCTTATCAGGTTTAGTATGCGGGCAAAACCATGGATATCGGACCGGATATTGACATCTTTGGAATTAATAATTTTGTTAAGCCAGAATACAGCGTTGGTGTAATCCTCGTTTCCAAAATACATGCAGGCAAACTTATAATGGAAAATGGTAATGGAATTGGTGTCCAGAAAATCCTCAAACTTCTCTAAATCAGCAGCTATTTCAGGAATAATTTTAGTGCCTTCGGTAAACCTGCCTGTAATAAAGAACTTGTTGATGGTGTGTACCGAAGAATACCTGAACAGCATCAATGAAATGTTATTCGTCAGGCTAAGCCCTTCCATGTCCTTAATTAATTCAAATTTCTTTGAATATTCATCAAACTCGTGATATTTAAACAGTTTTGACTGGGCCACCATTAAATTATGGATGGCCCTGATGTAATTTTCTATCTTTGGTAAAATAAATTCCGGGGTTTGTTCAAACAAATCGACCCACTTTTTTGCGTATTCATATCCCCTGTCAATGTCCTGAATAAACAGATAATAGCCCACCAGTGAATTGTATAAATAGTTTTTTTCATCAAAGGTTAAATTCTCTTCTTTAAAAGCAGGTAATGAGGAATATAAAAAGCGGTTAACTATCTCAAAATCATTTGAGTTCCTAATAAATCCCAATTGAAGATAAAAGGAATACAGCCTGATGGACAAGTTCTGAAAAATGTTAATATTCTGAAGCTTTTTATGCTGGCTTTCAGATTCCTTAACCAAGTCAAGCACTTTTTCTTTAATGTCGGTTCGGATTAGTTTAGTCAGCAACTTTTTTTCAAATTCAATGATTTCGAAAAGCAGGCGCTGTTTGTCATTGGCCTCGGCCAGCTGTCTGCCTTTTTCAAGCATTTTCCAGCATTGATCATATAATGCCCTGTTGTACAGAATATTGGTATGATTTAATACTTCGCGTATTTTAATTTCAATATCGTTATTTGGATTGTGATTATTTAGACTTTGCAGTATTTGCCGGTACAAATGAGCCTTCAAATTAGAAATCTGACTTGATTTAAAACTTTTTTCCTGCTCCAATATTTTAGTTTCGTCATAATCGTTCTGTTTATCTATCAGATTAAACAATTTGATAAATTTTGCATCCCCTGGGGCGTTGCCTTTTGAAAAAAATATCTTAAAATACCTTTTTTCAGAAGGTGTCATCGCTTTTATTAGTCGAAACAACTGGTCAGAATTGCTTTTAGCCATTGTAATTAATTTAAAATTGGTTCAAGGTTATTAGACTAACAATCAGAATATTACAACTTAAAATGTTTGTATATCACTAAAATTAGCTGTTGTAAAAATGATAATTTTTGAATTGATAACAAGCATGTTGTTCACTAATCTTGCATTCGAAACTTAAAATTCTCGAAATACAAATTAAAACACAATTTTATGGACGACAAAGTTTATATTTTCGATACCACCCTACGCGATGGTGAGCAAGTGCCTGGATGTCAATTAAATACAATAGAAAAAATTGAAGTAGCCAAAGCACTCGAAGCACTTGGAGTAGACATTATCGAAGCAGGTTTTCCAATTTCGAGCCCGGGTGATTTTAATTCAGTAGTTGAAATTACAAAAGCGGTTTCGGAACCAATTATTTGTGGTTTAACCAGGGCGGTGCAAAGAGACATAGAAGTAGCTGCAGAGGCATTGCGTTTTGCAAAGCGACCAAGAATTCACACCGGAATTGGTACCTCAGATTATCATATATACAATAAACTTAGGTCAAATCCTGACGATATACTTGAAAGAGCGGTTGCAGCAGTTGCATATGCCAAAAAATTTGTTGAAGATGTTGAATTTTATGCCGAAGATGCCGGACGCACTGGTAATGAGTTTCTTGCAAAAGTTGTTCAGGCAGTTATTGCTGCTGGGGCTACTGTGGTTAATATTCCTGACACCACAGGTTATACCATTCCTGAAGAGTTTGGAGCCAAGATTAAATACCTTGTAGAAAATGTAAAAGGCATTGAAAAAGCCATTATTGCCACTCATTGCCATAATGATTTAGGCATGGCTACAGCCAACACTATAGCCGGTTTAATGAATGGTGCCCGACAAGCCGAGGTAACTATAAACGGAATTGGTGAACGCGCTGGAAACACGTCTTTAGAAGAGGTTGCCATGATTTTGCAAAGCCGAAAAGATATTCCGTTAAGAACTGATATACAATCTAAAAAAATATTTTCAACCAGCAGACTGGTTTCTACCTTAATGCGTATGCCTGTTCAGCCAAACAAAGCAATAGTTGGTCGTAATGCATTTGCCCATTCTTCTGGTATTCATCAGGACGGGGTATTAAAAAACCGCGAAAACTATGAAATTATTGACCCTGTTGATGTGGGAATCAATCAATCATCAATTGTATTAACAGCAAGAAGTGGAAGGGCAGCGCTTAACCACAGACTGGAAATCAACGGTATTAAACTTTCAAAAGAAGAACTTGATGTGGCCTACGATAAATTCCTTACCCTTGCCGACAAGAAAAAAGACGTTAATGATGAGGATCTATTGTTGCTTCTAAACATGGGCAAAATCAACAAGCATAAAATCAAATTGGATCATTTGCAGGTAATTTCAGGCAGCACACCACTTCCAACTGCAATCATCCGCTTAAATGTAAATGGAGAATTATTATCAGGAAGTGCCATAGGAAATGGACCAATTAATGCCTCATTCACCGCTGTCCAGAATATCCTTAAGAAAAAAGTAAAACTCGAAGAGTTTCTTATTCAGGCAATTACGCGCGGAAGTGATGATTTGGGCAAAGTGCATGTGCAAATTGAAAGTAATGGTATCTCGTATTATGGCTTTGCGGCAAATACAGATATTATCACAGCCTCTGTTGAAGCATTTCTTGATGCCATAGAAAAAGCCAATGGTTTTGGATTTAAAAAAGAAGAAGCCGGTAACAATGGTACACATGTTGAATATGTTCAGCAGGAATCAGTTAATGCCATTTAAAGTAAAATAAATCAAAAATTTTATACCAAAGAATGAAAACCTTATTCGACAAAATATGGGATGCCCATGTTGTGAAAAAAATTGACAACGGTCCCGATGTGCTTTACATTGATAAACATTTTATCCATGAAGTAACCAGCCCTCAGGCTTTTGATGGTTTGAGGGCCAGAAAAATACCTGTTTTCAGGCCAAACCAGGTAGTTGCTACTCCAGACCATAATGTGCCCACAGAAAATCAGCACTTACCTATTGTTGATCAACTTTCGAAGAAGCAGGTTGAAAAATTAACCGAAAACTGTAATGAATTTGGCATAGACCTTTATGGTTTAGGCCACCAAAAGCATGGAATTGTACACATCATTGGTCCTGAACTGGGACATACACAACCCGGAATGACCATAGTATGTGGCGATAGCCATACTGCCACACATGGAGCGTTTGGCACTATTGCTTTTGGAATAGGAACATCAGAAGTAGAAATGGTACTGGCAACACAATGCCTGTTACAATACCGACCAAAAAAAATGCGAATTATTGTAAATGGTCAATTAAAGAATGGCGTAACTTCAAAAGACATTATTCTGTACATTATTTCAAAACTCACAGCTAGTGGAGGCACTGGCTATTTTATAGAATATGCAGGAAGCGCAATAGAAAAGCTGACTATGGAGGAGCGTATGACCATTTGCAATATGAGCATTGAAATGGGCGCAAGGGGCGGATTAATTGCCCCTGATGCTAAAACAATTGATTATGTTGAAGGAAGAGAGTTTGCCCCTAAAGGTGCCGATTTTAATAAAATGAAGGCCTACTGGCAAACCTTATATTCCGACAAAGGTGCCCAATTCGATAAAGAATATGTATTTGATGCTGAGGATATTGACCCGATGATTACCTATGGTACAAACCCTGGTATGGGGATGAAAATTGATGCATTTATTCCAAATGGAGAAAACACATCTGCAGCAGAAAAATCTGACGTAGAGAAGTCTTTAAAATACATGGGTTTTAATACAAAGGAATCCTTAATCGGTAAACCTGTGGATTACGTATTTATTGGAAGCTGCACCAATGGACGCATCGAAGATTTAAGAATGGCCGCAAGCATTATTAAAGGCCGTAAAAAAGCCGATAATGTTACTGTTTGGATTGTTCCGGGTTCAAAACTGGTTGAACAACAAGCCATTGAAGAAGGTTTAAAAGATATATTTGAAAATGCAGGTATTCAACTGAGGCAACCGGGTTGCTCTGCTTGCCTGGCAATGAATGATGATAAAATACCTGCAGGAAAATATGCAGTTTCAACATCAAACAGAAATTTTGAAGGCAGACAAGGACCCGGAGCAAGAACACTGCTTGCCGGCCCATTGGTAGCAGCTGCTGCAGCTGTAACCGGTAAAATAACAAATCCTCTTGAATTACTTAATTAGCTCATAATCTTTAAGTTAAATAAACATTGTTCAAATTTATTGCGAAGCAGTCAGGTTAATAAA
>JARGGF010000239.1:0-4456 GCA_029210905.1 Bacteroidales bacterium
GAAAGAAGTTCTTGATGATTTACCTGATTTGACCGAATCCGTTCAATACTGCAGTATGCACGATGAGCAATATAATTTATATATTGAAGAAAAAGCAAAGATTAGAAATGCCTTGCTGAGTAGTATGGAAAAGGACGATATCAGAGAAGCTAATATGATTGTAATTCAAGGACTTACTAAGCTTCGTCAATTGGCAAATCATCCTAAAATGATTGAAAATGAAGAGGGGCAGGTAAGCGAGGATGGGTCTGGAAAATTCGATGAGGTAATCAGGATGCTCGAAAGTTTGATTGCTGAAAATCATAAGGTATTGCTTTTTTCTTCCTTTGTGAAACATCTTAATTTATTTAAAGAATATTTTGACGAACAAAACTGGAAATACAGCATGCTTACCGGTTCAACAAGTGACCGGTCTGGTCAGATTCAAAAATTTCAGGAAGAGGAAGATCGTCAATTGTTCCTCATTTCTTTAAAAGCGGGTGGGGTAGGTCTTAATTTGACTTCAGCCGATTATGTTTTCTTTTTAGATCCATGGTGGAACCCTGCTGCTGAAAATCAAGCCTTAAGCCGTGCACACCGCATTGGGCAAAAAAATAAAGTAATGGTCTATCGGTTTATCACTGAGGAATCTATAGAACAAAAAATCTTAAAGCTACAGGAACGAAAAAAAGAACTTGCAGATGTGTTTATTAATAACAATAACCCTTTCAAACAGCTTTCTAAGGCTGATATTGTAGATTTGTTTAATTGATCTGCAAATAAGCCTGGTATTTTATAACGGGGAAGTATTATTAATCGTAAGGAAGTTATTCTTTTGCTACCATGTAGTTTTTAATTATCACAGAGGTTTGTAAATAAGAGGCAGGGACTTTTCAAAATATCAAAGAGTTTTATCAATAAATGACAGGGACTTTTCAAAATATCAAAGGGTTTTATCAATAAATGACAGGGACTTTTCACGATATTAAAGTGTTTTATCAATAAACCGCAGGGAGTATTCAAAATATCAAAGGTATTTAATAATATCCAGAAGAAACCTGCATGTAATTCAAAGGGTTTTATTATATAATAGAAAAGAATGGAATCACCCAAATTTCTTTTATACTAAGAACTGAATTTTTCATGTAGATATAAATGCAGCTTGATTATACATAATAAAGTTTTTTACTCCCCGTTTGCAATTATATATTTAAATAACACGCAGCTTATGAGGCTATTTTTTTCTTTTGGGTTACTACTAATACTGTTTATAGATAATGTACTCATTGCCCAGGAAAAAGATTCTGTCTTTTATTTTAACAGCGCCTTTAAAAGTGAAGAAAAGTTACAATATAAAGTAAGATATGGCTTAATTAAAGGAGGCGAAGCTTCAATGACCATCAATACAGTACCCGATGGCGACAGTTATGTTTTCCACATCAGGGCAATTGCAAAAACAACTGGTGTTGTTGGGGCAATGGTTACCATTAAGGACATCTACGAAAGTTATGTAAATATAGCCACCGGATATCCGATTAAATCGGTTAGAAATATCAGAGAGAGCAGCTATACTTCATACAACGAAGTATTGTTTTTTAGGGAACAGGGTTTCCTTCGAAGTTTAAAATCAGGCGATAAACCAGCTCCGGATAATGTACTTGATGTTTTATCGGCCTTTTATTATGCCCGCAGGTATTTGTTTTCCAATACTTTAAGTAAGAACGAGATAATTAACTTATATACTTTTTTCGATGATGAGTTTTTTCCTATTAAGGTGAAATTTAAGCAAATTGAAACCGTTAAAACTAAATTTGGCAAAATTAAATGCCTTTTATTTATTCCGGTTTTAGGAGATAAAAGTCCCTTTAAAAATGAAGAACAATTTCAGGTTTGGGTAACTGCAGATGAGAATTATATTCCGGTTAAAATCCGGGTAAAACTGCCTGTTGGTTCGCTAAAATGTGATATTCTTGATTTTGAAGGGATAAAAAATGAGTATGGTCAATTGCAAAAATGAATATAATTGGCGATATTTATACTTTAATCCTTCAAAAAATGAATTCCTATGAAGAAAGATGCTGACAACAAAAATCCGATAAACGAACTTCAAAAAAAAAGGTGGAGTCCACGTTCTTTTGCCGATACAGAAATTCCAAAAGGAAAAATATATTCCATGTTTGAAGCTGCTTCATGGGCTGCTTCATCCCGCAATGAGCAACCCTGGCGATTTATATATGGCTTAAAAGGCGAAGGAGAGAACTATAAAAAAATCATTGACACCCTAGTTAGCTGGAACCAAAAATGGGCTAAAACTGCACCAATGTTAGTTGTTGGGGTAGCAAAGCTCAATTCAGATTATCATAACAAACCAAATGAATATGCCCATTATGATCTTGGTCAGGCTGTTGCTGCCATGTCGCTCCAGGCAATTAGTGACGGCATCTATGTTCATCAGATGGGCGGGTTTGAAAAGGATAAAGTACGAAACAGCTTTAAAATGTCTGATAACTATGAACCAATGGTTGCTATAGCCGTTGGTTATTTAGGCCAGCCTGAAGATTTGCCTGATGATATGCGTGAACTGGAAGAAAAACCCCGGACCAGGTACGAGCTAAACAGGCTTATTTTTAATGGAGACTTTAAGCCCTAGATAAAAAAGGCAGCTCAATTTTTGAACTGCCTTATTGCTATTATTTATTAACTGGTTTCACCAATTGATATTTTATCCGTTTACTTTCTTATAATCTTCAAGAAAAGTTTTTAATCCACTATCTGTCAGTGGATGATTTAATAATCCGAGAATTGCGCTCAGCGGGCAAGTTGCAACATCAGCGCCGGCTTCAACACATTGAATAATGTGCATGGTGTGTCTGATAGATGCAGCAAGCACCTGGGTTTCAAAACCATAAGTGCCAAACATTTCAACTATCCTATAAATTAAATCAATTCCATCGGTTGAGGTGTCATCAAGGCGGCCAATAAATGGAGAAACGTAAGTTGCACCAGCTTTAGCTGCCAGCAGGGCCTGGCCAGGCGAAAATATCAAAGTACAATTGGTTCTTATCCCTTTTGATGACAGGTATTTAATTGCTTTTATTCCATCTTTTATTACCGGTACTTTAACCACAATTTGAGGATGTAAAGCAGCTAAAATTTCTCCTTCTTTAATCATGCCTTCGTAATCGGTTGAGATTACTTCAGCACTTACATCACCATCAACAATTTCGCAGATTTTTACATAGTGATTTTTAATATTTTCTTCACCTTTTATTCCTTCTTTAGCCATTAAGGAAGGATTGGTAGTTACACCATCTAAAACGCCAAGATCCTGAGCTTCTCTTATCTGATCAAGATTAGCAGTGTCGATAAAAAATTTCATAATAATTAAATTTTGTAAATTAAAAAAAGGGATAAGTAAATGAGATTTAACGAGTCAGGTGTATCTTAATTGAAGATTTAAAAGTGGGTAAGCTACTCATATCGCACCGCTACAACCGCCTACCCTTGCTACCTTCCGGTCCTGGGGGAGTTCAGCAGGAGCTGGTCGTATAAGACTTACCCGGCGCAAAAGTAACAACATTTTTAATTGTTGCAAAAAAATATGGCTTATTTAATTAAATTTAAATTGGGTTGAAATACAAGAACATGTTAATCAGTTGTTTCCGGCTGCTGATTTCTGATTGCCGGTTTCAACAGGCCAGCCAACTGTTCTCAGCAACTGTTAAACAGCAACCATTACCCCAATAAGCTCAAAATCTGAATTTGAAACTAACAATTTGCAAAAAATTACGAATAATTCGTCTTAAATTCTTTTCTTTGTAATCAATTAATCACTATTCTCTAACCAAAAAAAAATAATCATGGAAGAACAGAAACCAAGTCTATGGAAAAGTGCCCTAAATTGGGGAGTTATTTTAGGTATAGCATTAATAATTTATTCATTGCTTATGTGGATTCTCGACTTAAGTCTTGAACAATGGGTGAGCTGGGTAAGTTATATTATTATGATTGGAGGAATTGTTCTGGGAACAAAAAGTTACAGAGACAATATATTAAATGGAGCAATTTCTTATGGACAAGCCTTAGGTTTTGGAGTATTAATGATGCTTTTCGCTTCTATCATTTCAGCGATTTATAGTTACATCTTTTTCGCATTCATTGATCCTGAATTTGTAAACAAAATGCTTCAGATGGTTGAGGAACAATTGCTGGAAAGAGGAATGCCTGATGAACAAATTGAAATGGCTATTGAAATGCAAAGAAAATTTATGAAACCAGTAATTATGGCATTAATGACTATTCCTACTTACACTTTTATTGGTTTAATAATTTCTTTGATTACTTCCATCTTTCTTAAGAAAAAACCTGCTGAAATAGCATTTGAAGAGTAATAAACAAATCAACAAAATATGATGTAATTGAACCATTACTTGTCAAGCCCTCTTTTGAAAGAACTATTAAATGGTTCAGATATAAT
>JARGGF010000239.1:4466-6904 GCA_029210905.1 Bacteroidales bacterium
GAAGAATCACTTAAAGAGCTGATTGACTGGATTGATCGCGTGATGAAAGCAAATCATTACAGTTATGAGTGTATTATGATTGATGATGGAAGTAATGACAATTCCTGGAAAATTATACAGGAATTGAAGAAGGAACATCCTGAAATTGAAGGGATTAAATTCATGAAAAATAATGGAAAATCAGCAGCCATGTATTGTGGTTTTGAAGCTGCCAGGGGAGATGTAGTAATCACCCTGGATGCTGATTTACAAGATAGTCCTGAAGAAATTCCCGGTCTTTATAAAATGATTAAGGAGGAGGGCTATGATTTGGTTTCGGGCTGGAAGAAAAAAAGGCACGATCCGATTTCAAAAACAATTCCAAGCAAGTTTTATAACTGGACTGCCAGAAGGGTAACAGGGATTTATCTTCACGATATGAATTGTGGTTTGAAAGCCTACAGAAATAAAGTGGTAAAAAGTATTGAAGTATTTGGTGATATGCACCGTTATATTCCGGTTCTTGCAAAAAGTGCAGGATTTAGAAAAATTGGCGAAAAAGTGGTGAGCCACCAGGCCCGTAAATATGGAGTAAGTAAGTTTGGAATCTCCAGATTAATAACCGGTTATCTTGATTTACTCACTGTTGTTTTTATCTCAAAATTTGGGAAAAGACCCATGCATTTTTTCGGAACAATTGGTTCTCTTTTCTTTTTTATAGGATTTGTGATTCTTATGTACCTTACTTATGCAAAATTTGTTTTTCACCAGTACCAAATGACTTCAAGGCCTTTATTTTTTCTGGGCTTATTGGCTATAATTTTCGGAACACAACTTTTTCTAACTGGATTTATCGCTGAACTTACAACACGTAGCTCTTCAGACAGAAACGTTTATCAGATTGAAGAAAGGGTCTGATATCCAATATTATACTTAACAGATACTGGAAATTTGATAATAACAGGCTTCCTGGACTAGTACCAGGAAGTTTTTTAATATTTATTCATCACTTATTTTCCATTACAATGAAAGCCCTGCTAAAACAATTAATGGATCTTTTTCTGATACTTTGGATAGTTGTCTGCCTATTTGCAGCAGGGAGGGCTATTTTTATCTTCACCCATATTAATTCCTTTGAAAACTTTAGTTCTTTCGAGCTATTTACCGCGTTCTATAAAGGGATATACTACGATTTTTTAACAACAGTATTTTTAAATATCCTTTTTATTTTTCTTTTTCTATGGCCGTCAAAAATCTACAACTCATTTTTTTATCAATCCATTTTAAAAATTCTTTTCTTCATTGGTAATTCTGTTGCACTCATCTCTAACCTGCTGGATATCAGTTTTTATTCATTTAGTGGTCATCGCTTACGTGCCTACGAGTTTAAATCAGAAATATTCAGGTTTTTAAATGCATTTTCTACAGAGAGTATTAAAGAGTTAATTAACAGCTACTTAAGCTTAATGATTTTTTTTGTTGCTTTTGTAATCATTTTATGGCTTAGCCTGAAGCTCATCAAAAGAAGGGATACGGAATTGGGAAAGTTAAAAACAGCCCGCAGGATACTAAGCTTTTTGATTTTAATTGTTTTTACTGGCTGGGCCTCCTTTTCATATTTTGATAAACAAATATGGTTATCCTCTCTATATCAGCGAGTTGACAGGAGGCTGGTTCCAATTACCATTAATAATCCTTATTTATTAATTCGTTCAACTAGTTGCAACAGGATAAGTGCAGATACTGAATGGGAATTTGGTACCTATGAATCGCAAAAGGAATATAATTTTTTAAATGAGGAAGTACCAGAACACATAAAGCTTGTAATTTTTGAAAATGCAAATGTGGGCTTTCCGGAACTTGATTCATCATTTACGAATAAAGGCATAACTAGTCATCTGTTTTCAAGCCTTCAGACCGGACATGAAAATATGATAAAGGTTCTTGACGAAATATTATTATCATTTCCAACCATTTTTTATTACCATTTTTATCAATCGATATATTCACTCAATCGATTTGAAAATTTGATAGGCCTGTTACAAAAAAGTGGATATAAAACTAATATTTCAGCTTATGGATATGATAAAAAAATGGTTCAGATTATTGATAATTTTTATGGATTTTATAGTAAAAATGACAACAAGGCCCGATTAGCCAAAACTTTTGAACTTATTTTAGTAGGTACAGATGGTGGAATGGTTCCAGAATTTGAAAATAAGATCAATGAACTTATTGATTTAGGGGGTGAGGATAATTTTTTTATCGTTGCAATTAACAATGGTAGCGGCAAGCAACCATTAAAACAACCAGGGCTCACAAATAATATGAAGGTTTTTGCTTCTTTTGAGCTTCCTTTTCGTAAAGATTCTGGTGCTGCAATATCACAATATCTTGATATAAAACCTACAATTTTGCACCTGATAAATTACCAGGAGCCTTTTGTTTCTTATGGATCG
>JARGGF010000023.1 GCA_029210905.1 Bacteroidales bacterium
ATTTTTCAAGTGAAGTCAAAAGAAGATGCAAGCCTGTTTGCAAGCACTGCCTCTGAAGCTTTTAAATATCGGGTTGACGCTGATATTATTCATACAATTAGTATGAATGCTCCAGATATTAAAATGTATATTTATCTCAAGAATAAGGTTTGTCTCGCATGTGGGTTTGTTTACTTTGATGCTGATAACAATGCCGGATTGCATATGATTGGCACTGACCCGACTGCCAGAAATTTAGGAATTGGTAAATCAATGACAGAAAAGTTGATTACTGAAGCACTGATAAATAACAAAGAATATTGTGTATTACAAGCATCAATTATGGGGGAACCTATATATAAAAAACTTGGGTTTATTCCATACGGCAATTTAAAAACATATAAAATAGTGAAAAAATCCAAACAGAAACATCAGTAAAAATTTTCTAGTATTTTACTTATTTTAATGCAAGGCACACTATTTCGACAAAAATTTATTTGTCATAAACTTTAACCTGCACTTCACCCTTAAGCACCATTAAACCATTCATAGCCAGTGCCCTCATTTCATCTTCACCGGGGTAAACGTGAACGGGGGCAATTCTGAAAACACGTTCAATGATTTTATTAACAAAATATTTGCTATGGGCAATACCACCGGTAAGCAAAATGGCATCTACTTTGCCTTTAAGCACCGGACACATTGAACCAATCGATTTGGAAACCTGGTAGGCCATGGCATCAAAATAGAATTTAGATTCTTCATCACCATTCATGGCATTCATTTCAATATCATAGGCACTGTTTGTTCCTAAATAAGCAACCAACCCACCTTCTCCGGTAATCATTTTTTTAATTTTTTCTTTAGGGTAATGGCCGCTGAAACACATATTTACCAAATCT
Organism: Bacteroidales bacterium; assembly: GCA_029210905.1. Classification (GTDB taxonomy): domain Bacteria; phylum Bacteroidota; class Bacteroidia; order Bacteroidales; family NBLH01; genus NBLH01. The sequence goes on from JARGGF010000023.1 coordinate 882, forward strand.
CCAATTGGTAATGTACCACTCCTTTCAGGAGAAAAGGGGCCTTCACCATCCAGGGCTTGATTAACATCAATTACCCGGCCACGCTCATGTGCACCGATTGAAATACCTCCGCCAAGGTGCACTACTATCATGTTCATTTCTTCATATGATTTCATCACCGATTTTGCGTGCAAACGTGCCACTGCTTTTTGATTAAGCGCATGGAAAATAGATTTTCTCCTAAAGGCAGGATGACCTGAAACCCGTGCAAGTGGCGATAATTCATCTACAACGACAGGATCAGCAATATAAGCTTCTGCATTGGGCAGGTTTTTAGCAATTTCATGGGCTATTAATCCGCCCAGGTTGCTGGCATGTTCTCCAAGTTTGGTTTCTTTTAAATCGCGGATCAAAGCATCGTTGACTTTATAAATACCTGATTCTATTGGTTTTACCAGTCCGCCCCTGCCTACAATGGCCCTGATCATATCTAGTTGGATATCTGCTTTTTTTAGTTCTTCCAGAATGATTTGCTTCCTAAATTCGTGTTGGTCAGCAATGTTTTCAAAGTCCTTTAACTCTTTATTATCATGCTTGATATTTTTCAAAAATACAGGGTTGGCATTTTTGTACACCGCAATTTTGGTTGAAGTAGAGCCAGGGTTAATTGCAAGGATATGTAAATTTTCCATAATAATATTTTGCCTTACTTGTTGAGTTAAACAAGGAGAACTTATGTTTTTATAATTTTATTTGATAATAGCCAATAATTGTAAACTGCTTTTTAGTCATCTGTGTTTATTAGAAACCAGGCTAAAAAATTATCTTTTTATCCCCAAAAAGATTCATGAAACAACTATAAATTACAATTAATTTTAAGTCAAAAAAATAAGTTGTAAGTATTAAAATTAATTAATTAAGCCCCTAAAGCTGCTAAATAAATACTGTACAATTTAGCTTCTTCCGAATCAGCACGTGATGTTAGTACAATAGGTGCTTCAGCCCCAAGAATTACAGCGGCTAATTTTGAGCTGGTAAAAAATCCAAGTGTTTTATATAAAATATTTCCAGCCTCAATGCTTGGCATAATTAAAACATCGGCATCACCTGCTACATCACTTTTAATGCCTTTATGTTCAGCACTTTCCTTACTTATAGCATTGTCAAACGCTAAGGGGCCGTCAATAGTACAATTCCTTATTTGTCCTCTTTCTGCCATTTTCGATAAAACTGCTGCATCCAAAGTTGAAGGCATGGCTTCTTTTACACTTTCTACAGCCGAAACAATGGCAACTTTTGGATTTTTAATGCCTATTTTTGCCAAATAAGTGACCGCATTGTCAATTATTGCAACTTTTTCCGATAGGGTAGGAGCAATATTCATAGCAACATCCGTAATGGTTAGCAGTTTATGGTAGGCCGCAATCTCAAAAATTGAAAAATGAGATAGTAATTTTCCAGTTCTTAATCCCCATTCTTTATTTAAAACGCCTTTTAGTAAAACGGAAGTTGTGACATTGCCTTTCATCAAAATTTGGGCTTTGCCGTCATTTATTAGTTTTACAGCTTTTTCTACTGCTTTTCCTTTGTCTTTTTCATCAATAATTTCAATGGCGGAAAAGTCAAGATTGCTTTCTTTGGCAATTTTTAATATTTCTTCTTTATCACCGGTGCAAATTAATTCAATAATTCCATTTTGGTGTGCAGTATAAGCAGCTTCAAGCGAGTTTTCATCTTGTCCGGCTGCAATAACCAATTTCTTGCGATCAGTCTTTTGTTGTTTAAATAAATCGTCGAATTTCGTAAACATATTTTAAATAATTTTAATGATTAAAAAGCGAAACCTGCAATACTGAATGCAGGTTTCATAATTTAAACTTATAAGCTATTTACAATATTTAATGTATCCTGGGCTATTACAAACTCTTCGTCAGTAGGGATTACCATTACCTTTACTTTTGAATTGTCTGCGTGGATGTTAGCTTCACGTTTTCTTAAACCATTATTTTTAGTATGGTCAATCACAATACCCAGATATTCAAGCTCTTCTGTAGCCAGCCTTCTTACGATATCATCGTTTTCACCAATACCGCCAGTAAAAATAAGTACATCAATACCGCCCATTGCCGCAGCATATGCACCAATGTATTTTTTAATACGGTAAGCGTACATATCCAGACCAATTCGGGCACGTTCGTTGCCCTGTTCAACAGCTATCTCAATTTCGCGCATGTCAGAAGAAACTCCTGAAATGCCCAGCATACCGCTATGTTTATTTATAAGTGTTCTTGATGCGTCAATACCTATTTCTTCTTTTTCCATTAAAAAGAGCAGTACGCCAAGATCCAAATCACCTGTCCGGGTTCCCATCATTAAACCTTCAACCGGTGTTAATCCCATAGAGGTATCAACTGATTTGCCATGTTTGATGGCCGTAATTGAAGCGCCGTTTCCAAGATGGCAAGCTACAATTTTTTGTGAATCTATAGCAACACCTAATGACTCGCAGGCACGTTGTGCCACAAATCTGTAACTGGTTCCATGAAAACCGTATCTTCTGATACCATATTTTTTATACAAGGTATAAGGTGCGGCATACATAAATGCCTTGTCGGGCATAGTCTGGTGGAAAGCAGTGTCAAAAACGGCAACTTGTGGTACTTTAGGGAGTAAAGCATCCATTGCTAAAATACCCTTCAAGTTTGGTGGATTATGCAGCGGTGCTAGTTCGCTTGCTTTATCAATGTCTTTTTTTACTTCGCTGTCAATAAAAACGCTTTCAGTGAATTTTTCACCACCATGGGCCACCCGATGTCCTATAGCATTTATTTCGTCAAGGTTTTTAATACATCCGTGTTTTTCGCTTATCATAACACCAAGGATATACTCTATACCTCCCTGATGATCAAGAATATCACCCTCGAATATCACTTCAGGGGATCCTTCTTTTTCGTATTCCATATAAGATCCTTTAAGGCCAATTTTTTCAATAATTCCCTTAACCATCACTTTTTTCTCTCCCATCTCGAAGAGTTGATATTTAATTGATGAACTTCCGCAGTTCAGAACCAATATTTTCATTTTTTCTTATTTTATTTTCAATGGATAATTTTAATTACAACTACTGGTTTTAACTTTTTCAATCACCTTATTACCGTGGTCATCGTAGCTATAGAAGCCTTTGCCGCTTTTTCTTCCAAGTCGGTTGGCCCTTACCAGTTTTTTAATTAATGGTGATGGTTTGTACTTAAGATCACCAAATTCTTTATGCAGATTATCCATCCATCGAACAACTTTGTCGAGTCCTATTTTATCGGCCATTTCAAATGGTCCCAAAGGTAAACCCAATCCATTTTTCATGGTAAGGTCAATGTTTTCTTTAGAAGCTACCCCTTCCATTAAAACGTCACATGCTTCACCAATTAAGGCTACAAACAAGCGAACGCTAATTAATCCTGGTGATTCATCAACCGAAATGGGTATTTTATCAATCAATGTTGTGAATTTGTTAATACCATCGCAGATATCTTCTGTTGTATGCAGTCCCCTAACTACTTCAACTACATTTGCTCCAGGAGCAGTAGTGGAGAAATGAAGACTTACACAACGGTCTTTGTGAACCAACTCCGAAGATAATTCAGTAATTACAGTAGTTGTAGAGTTAGTTGCTATAATTGCATGACGTCCAACTACTTCTTCAATCTTTTTAAAAATATTTTTTCTAATTTCAACACTGAATTCACGCACTTTTGACAGTATGGATTCAATAACCAAATCGCAGTCTTTAAAATCTTTGTATTCCGTTGTTCCTTTGATTCTTGATAAAACGGCGCGTTTATCACCGCTTGTCATCCCCCAGTGTTCAATTCGGCTATCCAGTTCTTCTGCCATTTCCCTGTAGGTCTGGTCAATCTTCTCCTGAGAAAGATCCAGGAAAATAACCTCAATACCTTTTGTTGCAATCATTAGAATAATTCTTTGACCAGTGGTACCTGCACCAACCACACCTATTTGTGCAAACTGGACTTTAGGTCTTTCTTTTTTACTAAGTGCGTAATTTTCAATTTGTTCTACAATTTTTTCTTTCATTTCTATGAATTTTTCTGATAATCATTTTATTATAGTCCTGCAGCCTGATTGGCTGTGATGGCAATTAAGTTTGTGATATCGCTAACCGAACAACCACGAGATAAATCATTGATTGGTGCTGCCATTCCCTGTAAAACAGGACCAACAGCTTCGGCATGTGCCAGGCGTTGAACAAGCTTATAGGCAATATTTCCAGTTTCAAGGGTCGGAAAGACCAATACGTTAGCCCTTCCGGCAATTTTACTTCCAGGGGCTTTTTGTTGTCCAATTGCCTCAATTATTGCTGCATCTGCCTGAAGTTCTCCTTCAATTTGCATGTCAGGTGCCATTTCCTGAGCAATTTTAGTAGCACTAACTACTTTATCTACCATTTCGTGCTTTGCACTGCCTTTAGTAGAAAAGCTCAGCATGGCTATTCTTGGTTCAAATCCGGCAATTGCTCTTGTGGTTTTTCCTGTTGCCACTGCAATTTCTGCCAGTTCTTTATCAGTTGGGTTTGGATGCACTGCGCAATCGGCAAATACTAATACTCCATTCTCACCAAATTCCTTGTCTTTCAGTATCATAATAAATGCCCCTGAGACTACACTTATACCAGGAGCTGTTTTAACATATTGAAAAGCTGGCCTTAAAACATCGCCAGTTGCATTGTCAGCTCCGGCCACTTCTCCATCTGCATCTCCGTTTTTAATCATCAGGGTTGCCAGATAGAGTGGATTTTCAATTAATTTTGAGGCTTCATCTTTTGTCAGCCCCTTGCTTTTTCTAATTTCTAACATTAAATCAATATAGGCATCTTTTTTTTCGTGTTTCAGTGGATCCACGATTTTGGCATCTTTAATATGCGCCAATTCCATTTCCGATGCAAGTCTGTTGATTTCATCAGGGTTACCAATTAGGATAATTTTAGCCAGTCCTTCTTCCAATACTTCGTTGGCCGCTTGTAGGGTTCTTTTTTCAGTACCTTCGGGCAAAACAATCCTCATGCTATGCTGTTTAGCCTTGGCCCTGATTTGTTGTAATAAATCCATGATTATCAGTATTATAATTTTTTGATTTTTTCACTGCAAAAGTACTTAAAAAGTTTCGATAAGCCTTTATTTTCTTCTACTTTTAATGGCTCAAAAAACATGTTTATTGTCAACTTTTTTGATTAAAGAATAAGATATGGAATGGTATTATTATTTGCTTATTGTAGCTATTGGTATCGTAGCTGGATTTTTAAATACATTGGCTGGTGGCGGTTCCTTAATAAGTTTGCCTTTTCTAATTTTTTTGGGACTTCCGGCCAATGTGGCAAACGGAACCAACCGAATTGCAATTTTGCTTCAAAATATCGTGGGTGTGAGTAGTTTTAAACAGCAGAAAGTACTTGAACAAAGAGCTGGATTACAGTTAGGTCTGCCTGCTGTAATTGGTTCATTCCTGGGAGCTATGCTTGCTGTTGATATTGATGAACAACTCATGAGAAAAATTATTGCCGGTATTTTAATAATGATGTTTTTCATGATCATCTATAAACCAGAGAAATGGTTAAAAGGTGATGACGGGATTAAATCAAAACCAGGTATTTTAAAGATGATCATTTTCTTTTTTATTGGAATGTACGGTGGGTTTATTCAAGCCGGTGTTGGCTTTTTTTTGCTTGCAGGACTGGTTTTAGGCGCTGGTTACGATTTGGTTAGGGCAAATGCGCTTAAGGTATTTATTGTACTGCTTTATACTCCTATTGCATTGATAGTCTTTATTTATAATGATCAGGTCGATTTTGTGGCAGGTTTAATTCTGGCAGTAGGTAATATGATAGGTGCTTTTGTTGCGTCGCGAATGGCTGTAAAAAAAGGGTCTAAATTTATCCGGATAATTTTATTGCTTACGCTGATATTTACTGCTGCTAAACTATTTGGACTGTTCAATTATATTTTTTAAATTGTCCTTTATTTTGTCGGTTTTCCCTTAAAAAAAAATTGTACAAAAAGATATTACAATTCTTAATATTTATTGATTTCCAGCATAGAAATTGTATATGATTTTTTTTAGTCATTAAATAAATAGGCAAATGAAGACTTATAGCAAAGGGCTTGAATTTAAAAATTATAAAGACAGGGAATTCGGAAGTAAAAGAAATATTCCTATAGGCGTTAAGCTAAAAATTTGGTTTGGAAATGTATTTAATGTTATTGGGCTGGCTTTTTTTCTGTTCGGACTTCCTTTTTCGATGGTGTTTATTTCATTTTCTTCCCTTCTGGGGCCTTCATTTGGTGAAGATGACCCGGGGACTAAGGGGATTATTATAGAATCCAGGGCTACAAGTGCCTCTGTTAATGATGTTAAGGTATATGAATACACCTACAGGTACCATACTATGGATGGCAACTCCTATACAGGCCTTGGGTATACTACAGGAAATCAAAAATCAGTGGGTGATGAGCTGATGGTTTTATACAAAATGGATCAGCCATCTGCATCTAAAGCAATTGATTTAAGAACTTCAGAGTTTGGAGGATCTGTAGGATTATTTGTTCTCATTTTTCCTTTAATTGGTCTGATTATGTTAATTCTGGGAACCCGAAATACCTTAAAACAAATATTCATCCTTCAGATTGGAGAACTTGCTGAAGGCAAGTTTTTATATAAGGAAGCTACAAATACTCAAGTAAATAAACAAACTGTTTATGAATTAACATTTGAATTTACTGCATCTGACAATCAAATTTATAAGGCAATAGCAAAAACTCACAAATATCACCGACTTGAAGATGAACCTTTTGAAAAATTGGTTTATGATCCTGATAATCCGACAAATGCTGTATTGCTGGATGCTTTACCCCGTGGATTAAAAGAATACTTTTTAAAAAACATGTAATTTTTATACTTTCGTCAAGACAAAATCATAATTTAATGTAGATCAGTAAGTTGCAAGCTTTGCAGGGAAAGCCTATTTCGATAAATATCTATAATATAAAGGAATGGTCTAATTAAAAAGTCACAGTGTTTAATTAGATCAAATCTAAATTATTAATTTTGCAGATATTTAAGGATTTACAAGTAATAAATTCTATACTTTCGCAAGCTTATTTTGATTCATCCTCAGTGTTTAATTTACAATTATTTGGCACCTTAGCTAATTGTAAAAAATGATTAGCTAAATATTGGTTGATAATTGAAGAAATATTTACACTTGCATTAATTTATGTTTACAAATTTATGAGAACTCCAGCAGTTTTAAAACGCATCTTAATTTGGAGGTTAAGGAAAGTAAGTTCCAAACCTTATCTTATGTTTTTAAGCCTATTGGTGGGAATTGGTTCAGGTATTGTGGCTGTTGTGCTATTTAACCTGGTTGATTTCATTCAAAAATTACTAAAATTTGGCATAACTAAAGAGTCATTCAACTTTTTATACCTGGTTTATCCTATTGTTGGAATTTCCCTGACCTTAATATTTATTAAATATATACTCAGGCAACGAATTGGTCATGGGATTCCAGGAATTCTATATGCCATCTCTAAAAACCAGGCTTATATCAAAGCTCACAATATGTTTTCACCACTTATTTCCAGTGCTTTAACTGTTGGTTTTGGTGGATCAGTAGGTTTGGAGGGACCGTCAGTTGCTTCAGGTGGTGCATTAGGTTCTAATTTGGGACGAATGTTCAGGCTTTCATTCAAATACAAGGTGTTATTGATCGGATGCGGGTCAGCAGCGGCCATGGCAGCTATTTTTAAAGCTCCCATTGCCGGCATTGTATTTGCTTTTGAGGTAATGATGTTGGATTTGACCACTTCATCAATTATTCCCATTTTAATTGCATCAGCATCAGCAACCCTAACTTCTTATGTGTTTTTAGGTCAGGACGTTATCTATCAATTTGATCTAAAAAACAAGTTTTTAGTTGCAGATTTGCCTTATTATATAGCACTTGGCGTTTTAACCGGGCTTATATCGGTTTATTTCAGCAGGGTATATTTATATATTGGTAGACTTTTCGATAAATTAAAAAGACCGCTGGTAAAATTATTAATAGGAGGCAGTATTCTCGGTGTTTTAATATTGTTTTTTCCTGCACTTTATGGTGATGGTTATGAGGCAATTAATCTCGCTTTAAAAGGTGAAAGCTATTACCTTTTTGAATATTCATTCTTCAATCCTTATCACGATAGCTTACTTATCGCATTAATATTGTTAGTAGCCATAATAATGCTCAAAGTAATTGCCAGCTCTGTAACTTTTGGTGCTGGCGGGGTAGGTGGGATTTTTGCCCCTTCGCTTTTTACTGGTGCAAATGTTGGCTTGTTGTTTGCTTCTTTTCTTAAATATGTTGGTGTTGATAATGTTTCATCACGAAATTTTGCTTTGGTTGGAATGGCTGGCCTATTAGCAGGGGTTTTGCATGCCCCGCTTACCGGGCTCTTTTTAATTGCAGACATCACAAGCGGGTATGCATTATTTATGCCTTTAATGATAACGGCAACCCTATCATACGCTACCATTAAATACTTTGAGACCAACAGTGTGTACACTATACAACTGGCTAAACGTAAGGCCCTTCTGACCCATCATGCCGATAAAAATGCTTTGGTTTTAATGAAAGTTGATAAACTTATTGAAACCAATTTTAAAACTGTTGATAAGGATGCAACACTTGGAGACCTTGTAAAAGTAATAGCTCAATCTGTGCGTAATATTTTTCCTGTGGTAGATAAAAACGGTTATTTTATTGGTGTCGTTAATCTGGATGATATCAGGCAAATTGTTTTTCAGCATGAATTATACGATAAAATGTATGTAAAAGAGCTGATGACAGTTCCGTCAACTCATGTAACCCCTGATGAATCAATGGATGATGTTGCCCGGAAAATTCAACAATCCGGACGGTTTAATATAGTTGTATTACAAGATGGGAAATACCTGGGATTTGTTTCACGGGCAAATGTTTTTTCTAATTACCGCAAAATATTAAAAAGCTTTTCAGCAGATTAGTAGCTTCTTTGTTTCAATTTTTCTATTTTCACAGGCTGAAATTCTTTATTCCTACAGGTAGGATATTTTCATACAATAAGGAAAACAATGAAGGCAAATGTCTTGTTAATAGATGTTTGAGTGTTGAACGAAAGAGAAATTGGATATAATGAAAACACCATCGGTACTGAAAAGATTTTTGATTTGGCGACTTAAACACCTACACTCAAGGCCTTATATGATGGTCCTGAGTTTGATAGTTGGTATAGGTTCAGGATTGGCAGCTGTTGTATTATTTAATATGGTACACTTTATTCAAAATATATTAGGCAAAGGGATTAATAAGGAACAGTTTAATTTCCTTTATCTGGTTTATCCAATTGTTGGTATTAGTCTGACAGTTATTTTTATAAAATACATTCTTCGCCATAGTGTTTGGCATGGTATCCCAGGAGTTTTATATGCAATTTCGAAAAACCAGGCTGTAATAAAAGCACACAACATGTTCTCATCAATAATTTCCAGTGCGCTTACGGTGGGTTTTGGCGGGTCAGTTGGTCTGGAGGGTCCGACTGTTGCTACTGGTGGAGCAATCGGCTCCAATCTTGCCAGGGTATTACGATTATCATACCGCAACAGGATATTACTATTAGGTTGTGCTTCTGCAGGAGCTATGGCTGCTATTTTTAAAGCACCGATTGCAGCAATTGTTTTTGCATTTGAAGTAATCATGATAGACTTAACAACTAAGTCCATTATTCCTATTTTAATTGCCTCATCTTCAGCAACATTAACATCCTACTTTTTTTTAGGTCAAAAAGTTATATACCCTTTTAACATTCCATATCAATTTGTGCTTTCCGAATTGCCCTATTTTCTGGTTTTGGGAGTTTTTGCAGGATTAGTTTCGGTTTATTTTACCAGAATGTACATGGCTGTTGGAAGACTTTTCGAAAATTTAAAAAAGACTTATCTAAAATTAGTTGTTGGAGGGGCGATTCTTGGGGGACTAATACTATTTTTTCCGGCATTGTATGGGGATGGCTACGAAGCCATTAATAATTCGCTTCACGGAAGCACAAGCCATCTTTTTGAACATACTTTTTTTAATTCGTTCAAAGAAAGCACACTAGCGGCATTATTGCTTCTAATAGCCATAATATTATTAAAAGTGGTGGCCACTTCTACTACTTTTGGTGCCGGAGGTATTGGAGGAATTTTTGCACCAACCTTATTTATTGGCTCAAATACAGGTTTACTATTTGCCTCAGTATTAAAGTATTTTGGACTAAAGGATATTAATGTCAGTAATTATGCACTTGTTGGGATGGCAGGCTTGATAGCAGGTGTTTTACATGCACCGCTGACAGGGATATTTTTAATTGCAGATATCACCCATGGCTACTCCTTTTTTATGCCATTAATGATTACTGCCACCTTCTCTTACGCTACTATTAAGTATTTCGAATCGAACAACGTATACACCATTCAATTAGCAAAGCGTAATGCTTTATTAACGCACCATGCTGATAGAAATGCACTAGTACTAATGAAGGTAGACACACTAATTGAAACAAACTTTAAGACAATTGATAAGGACGCTACACTCGGTGATTTGGTAAAAGTGATAGAGGACTCTGTGCGAAATATTTTCCCGGTGGTAGACAAGAGCAATAATTTTATAGGCGTGGTAAACCTGGACGAAATAAGGCATATTATTTTCAAACCTGAATTATACGATAAAACTTTTGTTAGTGAACTGCTGAATATTCCCTCAGAACATGTTTCACCAGAAGACTCGATGGAAGATGTTGTAAAAAAAATTCAACATTCAGGAAGGTTTAACATTGTAGTTTTAAAAGATGGCAAGTATCTTGGTTTTGTTTCTAGGGCCAATGTATTTTTAAGTTATCGGAAAATTTTACGCAATTTTTCGGCTGATTAAGTTATAGGTCAAATAACAACATGCCCATACAAATCATAATCCCTGGCCGATTCAACACATGCCATGTAAAATTCACCGATATTTAATTCGCTGTCATTCAATGATATAAGTATTTCATTGTCCACTTCTGGCGAATCAAATTCCGATCTGCCTACATAATATTCTCCTTCAATACGGTCAATCAGCACTTCAAATGTTTGTCCAACCTTTTTTTGATTAAGATCCAGTGATATTTCCTGCTGAATGGCCATAATTTCATCAGCCCTTTCACTTTTTATAACTTCAGGGGTTCCATCTTTTAAATTTAGTGCACCATGTGTACCTTCTTCTTCAGAGTAAGTAAACACACCCAGCCTATCAAATCTGGCCAATTTTACAAATTCCTTTAATTCCTCATACTCTTCTTGCCCTTCGCCTGGATGACCTACTAAAAGAGTGGTCCTAATGGTAATATTTGGGTTTTTTTCCCTTAGTTTTTCAATTAGTTTAAGTGTAGAATTTTTATTTTGCCCCCTTCGCATCAGCTTAAGAACTTTATCACTAATATGTTGTAGCGGAATATCCAGATAGTTGCAAATTTTAGGCTCTAATGCCATCAATTCAATTACTTCATCTGGGAAGCCGGTTGGATAGGCATAATGTAATCGAATCCACTTTAATTTGTCAATTTTCACCAGTTCTTTTAGCAATTCAGCGAGTCTGTTTTTTTTATAGAGATCTTGCCCATAACTTGATAAATCCTGAGCAATCAATATTAATTCTTTTACCCCCTTATTAGCAAGGTGCTGTGCTTGCTGAATCAATTGTTCAAATGGAACGGATAGATGTTTGCCTCGGATTAAAGGAATTGCGCAGAAGGCACAACCACGGTCACAACCTTCAGATATTTTTAAATAGGCAAAGTGTTTTGGGGTTGAAATTAATCGTTCGCCAAATAATTCTTCTTTATAATCAACATTTAAACTTTTAACAATGGCATGAATATCGTTAACACCGAAAAATTGGTCAACTTCAGGAACCTCTGACTTTAAATCATCCTTGTACCGTTCAGATAAACACCCTATTACGTAAAGATTATCAATTTTACCTTTTTCTTTTTCTCTGGCATAACTTAATATGGTATCAATAGATTCTTCTTTCGCATCTTTAATAAAACCACAGGTATTAACTACAATGGTCCTTGCATCAGTTTTATTTGAATCAAAAACAACCTCAAGTTTGCTGCCTTTTAGCTGGGTGGCAAGTTGTTCACTATCAACCACGTTTTTTGAACAACCCAGTGTTACTATATTTATTTTATGTTTTTTCACAATATTAAAAATTAGTGCACCAGAGCATAGAAATAAATCATTTCGAAGTTCTGATTTAAAGGTACAAATTTAAAGATTTCCCTGAACGCGGATGGCTTTTATTTAGAGATAAGATTAATTACAAGAAGGGTATTATGATTTAAACAGTGAATCAACGAATTCTTCTTTACGGAAGATTTGCAGATCCTCGATGCCCTCACCAATTCCAATGTACTTTACAGGTATTTTAAATTGATCAGAAATACCAATAACCACGCCACCTTTGGCAGTACCATCTAACTTAGTAAGTGCCAAAGCATTAACCTCTGTTGCTTTGGTAAATTCTTTTGCTTGTGCAAAGGCATTTTGCCCGGTGGAGCCATCCAGAATCAAAAGAATTTCATGTGGCGCATCAGGAATTAATTTTTGCATTACTTTCTTGATCTTTGAAAGCTCATTCATTAGATTGATTTTATTATGCAAACGGCCGGCGGTGTCAATAATTACAACATCAGCCTGATTGGTAATGGCCGATTTTAATGCATCATAGGCTACGGATGCCGGATCCGATCCCATTTTTTGCTTAACTATTGGCACCCCAACTCTCTCAGACCAGATGGTTAACTGATCCACTGCTGCCGCCCTAAAAGTATCTGCAGCACCAAGGTATACTTTTTTGCCAGCTTCTTTGAACATATAGGCCAGCTTGCCAATAGTGGTTGTTTTTCCAACACCATTAACTCCTACCACCATTATTACATAAGGTTTACCATCTTTACCGCTAAACATGCTTTCGTCAATTTTAGCAGTGGTTGCCTCGTTTTCATTTAATAAAGCGGCAATTTCTTCTTTTAAAATAATGTTAAGTTCTTCAGTACCAAGATAATGGTCTTTCTTTACACGTTCCTGAACACGTTCAATTATTTTAATTGTGGTATCAACTCCTACGTCTGAACTTATTAAAATTTCTTCAAGATCATCTAATATTAAATCATCAACTTTTGATTTACCTGCAACAGCCCGTGATAATTTTTTAAGAACACTTTCTTTGGTTTTAGTCAAACCTTTATCAAGATTTTCTTTTTTTTCTTTCGAGAAAAGTCCAAAAACTGCCATGCTTTTTTTTATTAGATGGTTTGAAATAGGATGAAAATAGAAAAAGCTTTCAACTTATAGATGAAAGCTTTTTTATTAGTTCAAATATATCATCTTACTTTTTCTTAGCAAAATAATCTTTAACTGCATCATTAGGAACC
>JARGGF010000240.1 GCA_029210905.1 Bacteroidales bacterium
AAAAACAGTAGCCCTCTAAACCATGCGATATAAACCATTTTGTTCTATTTTACTGTTTTTTTTCTAGAGGTCTGAATATCCTGAATTATATTTTCATCAGTTTGTGAAAATAAATTAATTGAGATAATAAGTCCAGGCATCAAAAGCAAAAGATGTTTCAGGTTCATTTTTTTAAAAGTTTCATTAAAAATTCATCAAGTAATTTAAGTGCTTCCGGCATATTTTTTCGTCCAAAACCTAATCTAATGCACTCTTTATCATAATTATAAACTGAAGAGGGCAGGAGCATTACCCCTTTTTCATCAACCAGTTTTTTGCAAAACTCATCAACAGGAATATTTAATTTTAGCTCAGGAAAAGTTATGGTCCCTGCCTTGGGTCTTCTCCATTTAAAAATGGATGAATGTTTTTTAGCAAATTCATCAATAATTGCCAGATTTATAGAAATAATTTCAAGGTTTCTGGCGATGATTCTTTCTTTATTTCGTAAGCCAATAATGGCAAGTATTTCTGATGGGGCACTTGAACAAATTGTTGTATAATCCTTAAATTGAGCAATTTGTTGAAATATTATTTGGTTTTTGGTGCTTAGCCAACCAATTCGTAAACCCGGCAAAGAAAATGTTTTAGACATCCCAAATAATGAAATAGCATTTTCATAAATATCTGAAACTGATGGCAGCCGATCAGAATCTTCATATTCTAAAAAACGATACATTTCGTCGGAAAAAATAAACAGATTCCGTTGTCTTGCAAAACTTATAATTTCATTAAGTTCTTCTGTTGAAATACTTTCTCCAGTTGGATTATGAGGGAAATTAAATACGATTAATCTGGTATTGGTTTTTACCAGTTCAAACAGATTCTGAATGTTAAATTTTCCGTCTTTATCAGGCATCCACCTGGAAAGTTCGCATCCCATGCTATTGGCCACTTCGTATAAGGATTGGTAACCAGGAAATGTAGTAATAACATGATCCCCTTTCTCAAGTAAAACATTCATAGAGAGAAAAATTCCTTCCTCTGGAACAAGTACCATAATTTCATCAGCAGTGATGTTTTTGTAAAGTTTTGCAATTTCAGCGCGAAGCAATGGGGAGCCTTGCGATTCAGTATAAGCCAGGGTTAAATTATTCCATAGCTGTAGCGATTCAGGATCTGCCATAGATAATAACTCGCTCATATTCAATGGCTCACAATCAGAACAACTGAGCAAATAAGGTGCACTAAACTCATATTTTGCAAAATACCTTTCCAGTTCAAAGGGTTTAATTTTCATGATCACAATTATTTTTGAACTATAAAAATAAAAAAAACCTTTGACTATCTGTTCAAAGGTTTTATTGCAGCAGCAGTTGCTATTTTTTTAAGGGACTTTCGCCCATATAATTTCCTGGTGGGTTGTAGTTGCAAACAACCAGAGTAGATCCATCATCACATTTTACAATAGCGCAGCCAACTTTGGTAGTTTTCGCCCAAATCATTTGAGTGTAATGGCCGGCAACAAAATTCTTATTGTTCATCACTCCGCCATCATAATCTGGTTTTTCTTCTGCCCAGCTTTCAACAGCGCTGGCAGGTGTAGCCATAGACCCGGAGCTCCAATATAGATTTTCGCCATATTTTTGTGCCCATTCACCTGAATAAGGGCGGTGATCCAATTCACAACCAATATCAGCCAAATGGTCGCCCCATGCTTGAGCATAAGCGGCTAATTCATCACTCCAGCTTATAGGATCCGAATTTACCTCTGCCCGATATTTATTGTGTACTTTAATAAACTCTGCAATTTGTTCTTTTGTTAAATTTCCACTTTGTACACTACTTGTGTTCGAATTATTAGAGGTATTCGATGAAATTGTACTTTTTTCACTTAAGTTTGCCACAAATTCCTGAAGATCTTCTATATTAAAGTAGGCAGAGCCTTGTTTTACAACAACGGGCATGGTAATGCTTCCACCTTTATAATCTTTTGAATTCTGAACCACTTTCCACATTTTTGAATTATTTGCAGCTTTATCAGTATTATACTCAATAAAATTGACATTGTTCTTTTTAACGTATTCAATAGTGTAGGCACATCTTCCGCAGCCTGGCATGGTATAAATTTCTAAAGGTGTTTGTGCAACAGCTAAGGAGCTATTAACCAGTAGAATAATAAATAAAAAAAAGTATTTTTTCAATTGTTTTCCCATTGTTATAAATTTTAGTATAATACATTTTTAAAAAAAATATATACACTAATTTTTGCTTATTATTTGATTATTTAACTTTTTGCATGGTTCCATCTTTTTTCTGGTTTAGAATAAACTGCTAAATGGATAATAATATAGAATTTTTAGGTGATTGAAGTCTTATTATTATTAACTGGTAAAGTCCATAAATTTCAGCTTAATACTTTGTTTAAGAGTTCCATAGAGCGATATTGATAAGTTGTATCTATTTATATTTTTATAAATAGAATACCCTGCTTTTAAGGTTTCAAATTATTTAGAATAAAATTATAAGGGATCTATTTTTTTTCTTTTCTCCACCTTTCTTTTTTCTTTTTTACAGAGAAGCCAAAATTACCTAGTTCATCGCCCTGCTTGTAATAAAAGCCATGTGCATAGGAAATTAAGCCCGCACTGTTAAAATGAAATGCTCCACTTTCGGGGTCAAGATATTTATCATCAGCATTAACCGCAACTACATCAGCTATAAACATATGGTGGCTCCCCAGCGGGATAATTCGGTTCACTTTGCATTCGATATTCAACGGAGATTCCAATATTAGCGGGGCTTCAACTATTTGGGCTTTACCCGGGGTTAATTTCATTTCTTCAAATTTGTTAAATTCGCGTCCGGATTTTACACCACACCAGTCAGCAGCAAAAACTAAATCCTTGTTAGTGAGGTTGATAACAAACTCCATATTTTGTTTCAGAATATGATAGGAATGTCGCTCCGGCCTCACTGAAATATAACACATAGGCGGATTTGAGTTGATTGTTCCTGTCCAGGAAATTGTAATAATATTAAATTCATCCGGAGATTTTCCCATACTTACCATAACAGCAGGTAAAGGGTAGATAGTTGTGCCTGGTTTCCATGCGATTTTTGCCATATTTTTCGTCTGTTAATAAGGTATATATCTTAATTATTGTGTTATTTTAAAGCTATTTGGAAATTCTGGTTACACTCATAATATCTTCTATTCTGCGCAAGCGATTGATTAAATCATCCAGCTGTTTTTTACTGTTTACTGTGGTAACAATTACACCTTCAAACTGATTGTCTTTTCTTGGGTGTATGGTAATTCCGCGCAGGTTCAGTTTAAACTCTTTTGAAATAATTTCAGTAATACTATTCGTAACTCCTATATTGTCCCGGCCTGTTATCCGTATATGAGCCATAAATTTGCTCATTTCTGATTTTGTATTCCATTTTGCACCAATAACCCTATATGGGTATCTACTAATCATATCTTTAGCATTTGAACAATTTCTCTTATGTATTTTTGTGCCTTTGCTAACAGTAACGAATCCAAAAATATCATCACCAGGTATTGGGTTACAACATTTAGCGAGCTGGTAATCAATTGTTTGTAGGTTATTTTCAATAATCAAAAAATCTGTTGAAGTAATTAGTGTATCTTCACTTATTTCAATAGTTTGCGCTTTTTTATTTTCTTTTTGTTTATCAGTTTCGTCACTAATTTCGGCAAAAGCCTTTTTAATTTTGTTGAGTTCGAATTTTCCACTTCCCACAGCCTGATAGAGATCCACTGAGCTTTTGTAGCCCAATTGTTCGGCCAGATTATTAATATTTACATCATTAAAAATTATTTTTAGCTGTGATAACTTGTGTTTTAGAATATCTTTTCCAATATCGGAATCTTTATAGTCAATTGATTTTAAAGCCCTTTTTATTTTTGATTTAGCGCGTTGGCTTTTGACTATTTCCAGCCATTCATAACGTGGTTTCTGTGTTTTTGAAGTAAGAATTTTTATGTGATCACCATTTTTCAGGCAATGTTTTAATGATACAATTTTATCATTTACAATGGCGCCGGTGCAGGTTTCTCCAATATCTGAATGAATGGAAAATGCAAAGTCCAATACGGTATGTCCGGCTCTTAATTTTCGCAAATCACCATCGGGCGTAAAAAGAAAAATTTCATCAGTATAGAGTAGTGCTTTATTTTTATCGTGCTCAATATCAGTTAATTGTGTTGGTTTTTCAAGAGCTTCGCGCATTTCAACAAGCCAATCAGCTCCAGAACCTTCTTTTTTCTCTTTGTATTTCCAATGGGCTGCATGTCCTTTTTCAGCAATTTCATCCATACGGAATGTACGGATCTGCACCTCAACCCAGCGTTGTTCAGGCCCAATTACTGTGGTGTGCAATGATTCATAACCGCTCGATTTAGGGCTTGATATCCAATCTCTTAATCTGTGAGGATTTGGTTTATACCAATCTGTGATTATCGAATAAACCCGCCAGCAGTCAGTTTTTTCATTCTCTGGTTTACTGTCAATAATAACCCTTATGGCAAATTTATCATAAACTTCCTCAAAATCAACACCTTGTGTGCGCATTTTGTTCCAGATAGAATGTATTGATTTTGGACGTCCTTTAATCTCACAGTTTATTTTATGTTTTTCAAGCTCTTTTTTCAGTGGGGCAATAAAAGATTTTATATAGCTATTTCTGTTATCCTTAGTCTTTTCAAGTTTTTTGGCAATTTCTTTATAAATTTCTGCATGAAGGTATTTCATCGATAAATCTTCCATTTCAGTTTTTATTGCATACAATCCCAACCGATGGGCAATGGGCGCATATAATGTCGAAATAACCGATGCAATTGGAAATTGTTTTTCTTCCTCCTCATTCTTTAATTCACGCAAAAGATGCAGCATTTCAGCAAGTTTTATCAATATCGAAGTGATGTCCGGAGAGATGGTAAGAATTAACTTAATAAAATTCTCTGTTTGAATATTTAGTTTATTTAGCTGGATATCAGGAATTTTAGTCAAGCCAAGAATCATATTTGCAATCCTTGCGCCAAATTTTTCCTGAATTTCATCAATTTTTATTAGTGTTCTAGGTAATGAATAATTAAGAATGCAGGCAATGCTGATTGTTCTGTCCAAATTAATTTCATTGATACATATTTTTGATACAGCAAAGGATTTGTTTAATTCCAATAATAATTCTTCATTGTTATTATTCTGAATTTCAACATATTGTAGGCAAGTCTTTAGGATTTCACTGTTTTCTTGCTTTACTAGTTTTAAAAATGCTTGGTGAATGTTTTCGATATTTTTATAATTCCTGGCCATTAATTTAATCTTTGAATTTTCTACAAAATTAAAACAAAATAAAGATTTCAACTGTTTATTCAATTTTTGACAAAAAAATAGCAGAAGAGCGCAAGTTTTGAAAATGAATGGTGTCAAAAGTGAAATTTCAGCATTAATGATGGTGATGAAACTAGTATTTTGTTAAGTCAAAACTGATGGGCTAACCCATCAGTTATAGGTTACATATTTAATGCTTTGTAATCTATTTTGTTGGTCATTTAATGTTCAGGTTAAAACTACCATTAGTAAATTTTTTTAAAAATAAATTTAAGCAGATAAATATTTTAATAAAAAGAGTCTCATGAATAAAAAAATTGTTCTTATAATCTCAATTCTTTTTTATTCCCTGGTAAGTTTTGCCCAGGGACCCAATCGTGAACAAATGCCAGCAAATGGAGTTATATCTGGTACTGTTGTAGATGACAAAGGAAATCCTGTTGAATATGCAACTGTTTCACTTTTTTCAATGCGTGATTCATCATTGCTTACTGGAGGAATCACCGATAATAAGGGCCAGTTTAAGTTAACCGACCTTAAATTGGGTGTATATTTATTAAGTATTAAGTTTTTAGGTTTTGAAACTAAAGAAATCAAACCCATTTACCTTTTTCCAAAAGGAAGAGGAAAAGGACAAGGTATTGAGCAACAGTTTGATGCTATAAAATTGGATAATTCGGCAGTTGCTATCGATGATGTTAATGTGGTTGCAGATAAATCTCATGTTCAATATAAGATTGACAGGAAAGTAGTAAATGTAAGTCAGGATATAAATTCAGCAAGCGGTTCAGCAGTTGATATCTTGCAAAATACACCATCTGTGAATGTTGATATTGATGGCAATGTGGAATTAAGAGGAAGCAGTAAATTTACAGTGCTTATTGATGGAAAGCCTACAGTTCTGGAAGCTAGTGAGGCACTTCAACAAATTCCGGCCAATCTTATTGAAAATATTGAAATCATAACTAATCCATCTGCAAAATTTGATCCTGATGGTACAGCAGGGATTATTAATGTAATCTTACAGAAAAAAAAGAGCCTTGGATTTAATGGACTTTTTAATGTTTCAGCTGGAACCGGCGATAAATACAAAGCTAATGCAACTTTCAACTATAAAGTTGGAAAATTTAACATCACTGCAGGTTTTGATTATCGTGATGAAAAAAGGAATGGCTCAGGATTTCAGCAACGAGAGACTTATACCGCAGATACCACATATTATTTAAATTATGACGGAACTCGTAATATGAATATTTATGGTTATGGCTTTAAAGGAGGAATAGATTATTATATTAATGATAATAATACGCTGTCTGTTTCAGGAAGTTATGGGAAAAGAGAGTTTACCCGAAATTCCAATTCTTACTATCACGAATATAAGAATCCAACGAGTGTTGATGAATATTATTTGCGCGATAATAATATGGGTTATGATGGTTCTTCCTACAGCTTAAGCTTTGATTATTCTTTAAAACTAAAAAAGCCGGAACAAAAACTTGATGTGTCATTATATTATTCAAACTGGGATGGAACAAGGCTGGATAATCAG
>JARGGF010000241.1 GCA_029210905.1 Bacteroidales bacterium
CTCATTATCGTTAAATTTTGTAATTCCTTCAAGAGTATAGTTATAATTTTTAAAGTTTTTGGGATTAATAAAACTTCCTCTTCGCAGAATTATGTCACCTGTTCCCGGTTCAAACACACCTCCATAAAATCTTATTTTTAGGGAGTCAAGTGCAGGAAACTCATTGGTTAAAGATTTAATAATTTTCACCTGTGCTATAGAATTTTGTTTCTTGTAGCTGTTTTTATAGGTCTGCGTAACAGCCTCGGCAAAATAAGCATAATCATTGTTGGATGTTTTAACAGATTCCCTGTAAAAACCTGTTAAGCTGGTAGGGTAATCCGGATAATTTTCCGGAATTTTTTTAAATGCTTTTTCCAATAAAGTAAGTAAAGTACTATCGGGCATAATAATTACCTCACCTATTTGGTAATCGATAGGCCTTAATTTTATTTGTAAAGGTTTATTAATGCTATTTATCTCTAATTCAAAGGGTTCATAACCAATGTAGGATACCACCAATTTTTTTTCATGGTGGGTGGAAGGTATTTTTAATGAAAAATAGCCGCTTTGGTTAGAGATAGTACCCACTCCCCAACCTTTTATTTGAATATGAACAAAAGGTATTGGTAAATTATCCTTGCTATTGATAATTTTACCGCTTATTACTTTTAGTGTTTGTGCACCTATGTTATAGTTTATTAAAAGCAAAAGCAAAAAAATATTCTTTTTAAAATAAGGCATTAAATTCACTATAACTATTTATTAATCAATTATTTTAAATAAAATAGGGGTGTGTTATACCCCTATTTTATCTACTATTTTATTTCCTTTCAGGACATGCCTACCCGAAACAATTATTAAACCAAACCAATCTGGCAGTTCCTTCAGTTAAACCTCAAAAAAATTGCGTTAGACCCGATGTTTATTTTTCGCTGATATTGCATATTTATTTTTCAATTTCAGTTTTTACCTCTTTATGTTTGTCACGTTTTCCATCGGCGTAACCATCAAGAAATATAAGAAAAGCAAAAAACATCATAAGTCCGATCCAAAATGTTTTATTATTATTTTTCATAGCTTCTTTTTTTTAAAAAATGTTACAGGTAAAGATAAAGTTTTTATCAATATCTATAACAATGATTAAGCGGAATCGATGCCTTACGTAAGAAAAGGTATATTCGCCCTACCCCCCAATTGAAAAAACCCAGAAAAATCAGGGCAGGCAGAGGCTAAAAAAATTACTTCGTTTAGTTGGTCACTACCCATTTTATGACAAATGACCAGTGACCAATCTGCTGGTAAGCGGATACGTGATAAAAGGAGTTCCTAATCTGAATCTAATCTTTTTTAGCCAATCCCTTTTTGATATTTCTACTTCACCCCTTTCACCGTTAAACTCAAAATCTTAGCCCCACTTTCTTTAAAATCTTTAAATTGATCTTTGCTCAAGTATTGGAGGATATAGCTATCAGGGAGAATGTACTCCTTTTCTTCAAGAATGCTTACTTCTTTAAACACTGCACTTTGGGCTATGCCTAAATACTCATCTTTTGTCAGGGCACCTGCTACACAGCCAACATATAGTTCTATTGATTTTCGCAAACTCTCAGGGAGCTTTCCACTGGTAACTATATCGGAGATTACAAATTTGCCTCCTGGTTTAAGCACGCGGTAAATTTCGCTGTAGGCCATCTTTTTATCTGGCACCAGGTTGATTACACAGTTACTGATTGCCACATTAATTGAGTCATTTTCAACAGGTAATTTTTCTATTTCACCTAACCTGAACTCAATATTTTGATATCCTAATTTGGTTTTGTTTTGATTGGCTTTTTCAATCATGGCTGCTGTCATGTCAACACCAATAACCATTCCGGTTTCGCCAACCAAATGGCGGGCCACAAAAACATCGTTTCCAGCACCGGAGCCTAAATCAAGCACCGTGTCACCTTTGTTAATATCTGCAAAACTGGTAGGTATGCCACAACCCAGGGCATAGTCAGCATCTTTATTGTAGCCTTCAAGTTTTGAATAATCTAGTGCAAAGCTAGATAATTCCTCAGGGCCACAGCCGCACCCACATCCACAGCCCTGGTTATCTAAAACTACCGAACTGTATTTCATTTTTACTTCGTTTTTTATTTCTTCCGACATAATTTAATTTTTAAATGTTAATAAAATTACTGTTGTTAAGTCAAGTATGATATTTCGGGTGAATAGTCATTAGAAAAATAGTCATTAGACATTGAAGGTATCTGCAAATGACCAGTAACTAATGACCAATGACAGCTTCGAAAAGCTTTACATTATAATTTCACGAGAAACATGAGCCTTGACATGGCACTAACGCGCTTTATTCTATTGACGGGGAAGCATTAAAAAAGACGCAAAAATATCAGCACTTTTTTTTACAAGTTGTTTCACGCGGAGCATAATCAACAATATTGCCGTACACATCTGTGTTTACATCACAACACAGTAAAACGAGTTCTTTTACCTTTTGCCTTCCACGCTGAACTCGCGATTTTGCCCCTGAAATTGAGAGATTAAGCTTTTGGGCCAGTTCATTCTGATTCATTCCTTCCATATCAGCCAGGAATACAGCTTCGCGATATTTTTCGGGTAACTGGTTGATTACCGATGCTGCATAATCAGAGAATTGTCTGGTCCGTAGAAGGATTTTCATTTCATCTTCCTCTTCTTCAATTAGTTTATCTTCGGTAATTTCAGAAGTTCCATGGTTTGCGTATTTAGATTTGGCCCTGTAATAGTCGTTAATGTTGTTACGGGCTATTTGATATACCCAGGCATTTATTTTTGAAGGATCTTTCAGCTTATCTATATTTAGTTTCATCTTAACAAAAGTATCGTGTACAATATCCTCTACATCATCACTTTCCCTAACTTTTTTTGCTATAAAAGTTTTGAGCTCGGTGTGTATTTGTTTCCAGATTTTTTCGATGTTTTGTTGCATGGCTATTTGGTTTTTTTTTATAAACTTTCTTTATAAGTAAACAATTCAAACACCTCATTTCTAGCCAGATTTGTTGATTTTTCGGTAAAAAAACTTTTATATGAAAAATAAGGCCAATCTCTCGTTTCATCTAAAAAACGATGATGTACAGGATTAAAATGAATTTAATGTATTAATCGTTTTAAATAAATATCATTATCAACTTGTTTTCTTCTAAAATTTGGAACAAATAAACATCCCTATCTCCTTTACTGCCGGTAAAATGACTGCGTATAGGAACTGAAAAGTCTGGTAAATTGTTTAGATAAAAAATTACTTAAATACTCATCGTCCCTTGAAGAAAAATCAGAATTCCCTACACCAATTAGCTTACCTATCTCCAGGGCAATCGCATTCAACGGTTGAACTCATTGCCTTTAGCGAAAACGCTTTGCTAAGTTCAGCGATCCGATAGTGGTTTATTTTGCCCCGGGTTGCAGCCTCGCTTTTCTCGACTTTACCCGGGGTTATTTATAGTTTAATCACTTCATGGTTTTTTCTAAAAATCCTGAAGGGATTTAACAATAAAAACCCGGCTCTTCGTACCGGGACAATCGGAAAGTTATCAATTACCTTCTAAAGCGACCCAATCATCTTCCTTGGATCCACCCATTTGGTGAATTCTTCATCAGTCAGATATCCTAAAGCCAAAGCGGCCTGGCGAAGTGTTGATCCTGATTTATGGGCTTTTTTAGCAATTTCAGCTGCTTTTTCGTAGCCAATATGTGTATTCAAGGCGGTCACCAACATCAACGAATTCTCTAAATGTGCTGCAATTACCTCATTATTAGGCTCTATGCCTATTGCCATGTTATCATTAAACGAAACACATGCATCACCAATTAAACGTGCTGCTTGCAAGAAATTATATATCATTACAGGTTTATATACATTTAATTCGAAGTGTCCATTCATTCCACCTACTGTAATGGCTGCATCATTGCCAATTACCTGGGCACAAACCATGGTCATGGCTTCTATTTGAGTTGGGTTAACTTTACCCGGCATAATTGATGAACCTGGCTCATTTTCAGGTATTTTTAATTCGCCAATTCCACAGCGTGGCCCTGATGCCATTAAGCGGATGTCATTGGCAATTTTCATCAGACTGACTGCCACTGTTTTTAACGCACCCGAAGCTTCAACAATAGCATCATGCGCTGCAAGGCCTTCAAATTTATTAGTTCCGGTAATAAATGGCAGCCCTGTGAATTCAGCAATTTTTTTGGCAACCAATTCAGCATATCCTTTTGGGGTGTTAATTCCGGTACCAACAGCGGTGCCTCCCAAAGCCAGTTCGGATAAGTGTGCAAAGGTGTTTTTTATAGCTTTTAAGCCATGATCCAACTGAGAAACATAACCCGAAAATTCCTGTCCTAAAGTCAGGGGTGTCGCATCCATCCAGTGTGTACGGCCAATTTTAACAATGTTTTTAAATTCCTCAGACTTTTTAGCTAAAGTATTGCGTAATAATTCTATACCGGGGATGGTGGTTTCAATCAGCATTTTATATGCTGCAATGTGCATAGCTGTTGGGAAAGTATCGTTCGATGATTGCGATTTGTTCACATCATCATTGGGATGGATTGGTGATTTTCCTTCACCTAATTTACCGCCATTAATCACATGCGCCCGGTTAGAAACTACCTCGTTAACATTCATATTTGATTGAGTTCCTGAGCCGGTCTGCCATATAACCAGGGGAAATTGTCCTTCCAGTTTTCCTTCAATAATTTCATCACAAGCCTTCGAAATCAGTTTCTTTTTATCATCGGGAAGTACGCCTAAATCAAAATTTGCATGGGCGGCAGCCTTTTTCAGGTATCCAAAGGCCTGAATAATTTCTTTGGGCATGCTGGCAGGTTCGCCAATTTTAAAATTTTGCACCGAGCGTTGAGTTTGCGCTCCCCAATACTTATCAGCGGGGACTTTTACTTCGCCCATGGTATCTTTCTCAATTCGATATTCCATAGTTTTAAATTTATAGCGTTAAATATTATTGGTTAAAAAAGATTTGCGTATAATACCAGGTGCCATCTTCAGCTTTTACGGCACTTAATCCGGTTAATTTAAAGTTACCTTCGAGGGTTTCCTTATGGCTCACACTTCCCAGCCATGCGGCAAGAACCTGGGCAGCAGTTCCTTCGCCAGAAGAAACATTTTCACCATGTGTTCCAATTCCAAAATGTTCACTTATTTTAGTATATCGTTCATCTATCCCGTCATGATTGGCATTTGAAGCTGCATTTGCCATATATTCACTATGTTCTCGTGCCAATTTCCATATGAAATCATCATGTTCAAGAGTTCTTAGCCCTAATTTGTTCCTGTGTGCATTTACTGCATCCAATATTTCCAAATCATATCCGGAAGGTTCCAGCGTGTCATTTTTACAAGAGCTTAAGAAAAAAACAAAAATCGTAAATGAAATCAGCAAACAGTTTCTTTTCATCATTTTTCTATTATTGAAAAAATTTTCATTTTTACGGTTGAAAAGAACAAAGATAAACAAAAGCAAATTTCAGGGAGAAAAAGAGAGGCTATTTATTCTGCAAAACTTTACAAATTTTCAATTTTCTGTGTATTTCAGATCTCTCATTTCTAATCATGAATCAATTCCGTTTAATTAGTTGTATTTTAACCGGCTCTTTCAGTCAGATGGCTGGCGGATCTGAAAGGTCTGACAACATGAACAACCTGGCAGCATCCGAAGGTTCTGCCAGAGTTTATTGGTCAGTGACCACACAACATTGCCACTCATCAATATCAAAACCAAATATATTTAACAGACAACTCCTACATTTATCGGCTACAACTGCCTGCACTTCTCCTTAACCTAATCGATACTTTTTAGGAAGAAGAGAGGCAGATCTCCCTAAAAAGCACCAACCATTTATGGAAGATTATCAATACATCTCCCTAAAAAGTACCAATCATTTAAGAATGAACAGAAGCAAATGTTCTTGAAAAGAGACGAACTTTTAAGGCTTAATATACAAACTTCTTCCTTCCTTTAAAATTACTTCCTTTTATAGGTGAAGGTGCATGTTTTCTTAAATAGTGACCAACTCACCTGGATTAATGAACTCACCCCCGACTTGCTGCGCAAGTCACCCCCTCTCTGTTTGCACAAAGAGGGGGGAGCTTTGGGAAGCGGCGGTAGGTCACAAAAAAAATTGACTTAATAAAATTCGACTGTATAGTATGTTACTGCCGATTCGTTTACTTCCCCCTCTTTACGTCAGTAGAGAGGGGGTGTCGAATGAAGTGAGACGGGGGTGAGTTTGTTAAAAAAAATCCTTAAAATTGTACCTCAATCTCAATGATATGGACAAAGAAGATATTTTCCGTTTTGCCCGGGAATTAAGAAAAAACCAAACACCAACTGAAAAATTACTATGGGCAAACCTTAGGAACAGAAAACTAAACGGTTTTAAATTTCTTCGTCAACATCCAATTCTCTATTCCTCGTTTAATGGCGATAATAAATACTTTATTCCTGATTTTTATTGTGCTGAAAAAAAACTGATTATTGAACTTGATGGTAAAATACATGATTTCCAGAAAGATTATGACCAAAATAGAGAAGCAATTTTAACCGATCTCGGGATGAAAGTGATCCGGTTTAAGAATGAAGATCTGGAAAATATGAAGCTGGTTATAAAAAGGATTAAGGAATACCTGGATGAACCAACTCACCCCCGACTTGCTGCGCAAGTCACCCCCTCTCTGTTGGCACAAAGAGGGGGGAGCTTTGTGAAGCAGTAGTAGGTCACAAAAAAATGTTGCTTTATAAAATTTGAACGCAACAAAAACATGGTACCGCCGCTTCGTTTACTTCCCCCTCTTTACGCCAGTAGAGAGGGGGTGTCGAATGAAATGAGACGGGGGTGAGT
>JARGGF010000242.1 GCA_029210905.1 Bacteroidales bacterium
GCATTTTGGCATCATCACCGTTTAGTTCGTTTTGAGTAGCACATGGTAAAGCAACATCAACTTTTACTTCCCATGGTCTTTTATTTGGAAAAAATTCTACATTAAATTCTTCTGCATAAGGTTGAACCACATCATTGTTGGTTGCTCTTAATTCTAACATGTATTCGATTTTTTCGCCACTTATACCATCTGGATCATAGATATAACCATCAGGTCCTGAGATAGTGACAACTTTTCCGCCTAATTCGGTAACTTTAATAACCGCACCCCAGGCAACGTTTCCAAATCCTGAAACTGCAACTGTTTTTCCTTTAAAGGTTTCACCTTTGGTTTTAAGCATTTCTTCCGCAAAATAAACAGTACCAAAACCGGTAGCTTCAGGACGCATAAGGCTTCCACCCCATTCTCTTCCCTTACCTGTTAAAACACCAGTAAATTCGTTTCTGATTCTTTTGTATTGTCCGAACATGTAACCAATCTCACGTCCACCAACACCTATATCACCTGCAGGAACATCAGTATCAGGGCCAATGTGGCGAGACAACTCAGTCATGAAACTTTGGCAAAATTTCATAATTTCATTATCTGATTTACCTTTTGGGTTGAAGTTAGACCCACCTTTTCCACCGCCCATAGGAAGTGTGGTTAAGCTGTTTTTAAAAATTTGCTCGAATCCCAGGAATTTTAGAATACTTAAAGTTACGCTTGGGTGAAAACGCAAACCTCCTTTGTATGGTCCAATTGCACTATTAAACTCAATTCTGTATCCTTTGTTAATTTGTACATGTCCTTCATCATCAATCCATGGTACTCTGAACATAATTACTCTTTCGGGTTCTACCAATCTTTCAAGAACCTTAGCATGTTTATATTTAGGATTTTCCTCAATGAATGGAATTAACTTTTCAGCCACTTCCTGTACTGCCTGATGAAATTCTTTTTCACCTGGATTAGCAGCAATTACTTCATCCATAAACTGTTTTACTTTAGCTTCCATTTTATCTTTTTTATTTTCTTATTAACAAATATTTGATTAAAATAATTTTGACCAAAGTAAGCTATTTTCAAATGACAAAAAAATGAATTTAATCAGTTTTAGCTTTTTTAACTATACTTTAAGGTGCTGATAATAAGAAAGATATAGTGGTACGTTATCTTTATGTTAATTATTATGATATTAATCATAAAGTTAACCGCTAAATATGAAATTTTGCTACAAAAATGCATCTTTTTCCGGGAATAATTCTTCAAAAAAAAAGCTGCCCCTGTTGAGGCAGCTTTAAACTATATTTATTATACCTAAGTTAAGCGGTTGGAGCTCTGCGAACAAGTGCTTTACTTAGGTAAAACCCCGATTTAGAAAATGTAGTGTTCCACCGAATGGGTGAGGAGGAACGCTTACATTTACTTAATCGATTGAGCGGAATCGCTCAATTTGGGTAATAATTAATTAAACAACACCTTGTGCCATCATCGAGTCTGCTACTTTAACAAATCCTCCGATATTGGCCCCGGCAACATAATTTACATAATCTGAACTTTCACGTCCATATTTAACACAAGTTTCATGGATGCTTTTCATGATACCTTTTAATCGGTTATCCACTTCTTCGCGTGTCCATGAAAGTCTTAATGAGTTTTGAGACATTTCAAGGCCAGAAACCGCAACACCACCAGCATTAGCAGCCTTTGCCGGACCATAAAGTATTTTATTTTCCAGATAAACCTCAATAGCTTCGGGTACTGAAGGCATGTTGGCACCTTCGGCAACACAAATACAGCCATTCTTTATTAATGTTTTGGCTTCATCAGCATTAATTTCATTTTGAGTAGCTGATGGGAATGCAATGTCGCATTTTACACCCCAAGGCCGCTGGCCTTCAAAATATTGCACATCATATTTGTCGGCATATTCCTGAATTCTACCACGTTTTACATTTTTCAGATGCATTACATAGTTTAATTTATCATTGTCAATACCATCGGGATCGTATATGTATCCACCTGAATCAGAAAGTGTTACACATTTGCCGCCTAATTCGTTAACTTTTTCAATGGTGTACTGGGCTACATTTCCTGAACCGGAAACGGTACAAATCTTACCTTTAACGCTATCACCTTTAAGGTTGAGCATTTCTTCAGCAAAGTAAACAGTTCCATATCCGGTAGCTTCAGGCCTGATTAAACTTCCGCCCCACTCAAGGGCTTTGCCGGTAAGAACTCCGGTAAATTCATCACGAATTCTCTTATACTGTCCGAACATAAATCCGATTTCTCTTCCACCTACTCCTATATCACCTGCAGGTACATCAGTGTTAGGGCCAATGTGCCTTTGTAGCTCAGTCATAAAACTTTGGCAAAACTTCATTACTTCGTTGTCTGATTTTCCTTTAGGATCAAAATCAGAACCACCTTTACCACCACCCATAGGAAGCGTGGTCAAGCTGTTTTTAAATACTTGTTCAAAAGCAAGAAACTTTAAAATTCCGAGATTTACGGTAGGATGAAAACGTAACCCTCCTTTGTACGGGCCAATTGCACTGCTCATTTCTATCCTGAAACCTCTGTTTACTTGAATAATACCTTTGTCGTCGAGCCAGGGAACCCTAAACATTATCACCCTTTCAGGTTCAACAATTCTTTCCAGAATCCTACCATGTTCGTACTTTGGGTTTTCCTCAATGAAAGGAATTACCGATTCAACAACTTCATGAACAGCTTGGTGAAATTCAACTTCACCTGGATTTTTAGCGATTACTTTCGCCATAAAATCTTTTAAATTGTATGCCATAATAAAGCAATTTAAGTTAATTATTGGTTATTTTTTCACTTTAAATATAGATAATATTTTTTCTAAATTCGATGATAAAAGTCATTAATTTTTTTGGTTTTTTGCTACATCCTTCCTAAGCTACACTGAGACAATTATTTGCAATTAATATGTTGAAAAACAGCTATTTATTTATTTGGAAATTAAATTATTTTTATTAATTTTATCGTATAATGGCGTAGTATGGGGCAGTATAAAAACGGCTTTTGATTTATACACATTTTAAGCATATATCCAACCACTTTATTTTTTAAAAATATGATTTAATATCATTCTTGTTTTTTGAAGGATAAAATGGCAATAGTTTCATCTTTTGATTTTTATTACATCCCCGGATAATTTATTGAACCTTCTTTCACTTTTTCTACTTATCTCAACTACGCATGTTATGGAATTACTTATTGATTCATTGATAGTTACAACTTTCCGGTTAAGACCTTTAAGTTCCTGCTGCCCCGTTACTATCTTCAATTTAGACATATACCTTCGGACTTTAGGTTATTTTGTTTATATTTATTGGCAACTTAACTTTTAAACATTTTCTCTGGTTAGTTTTGAAGTTGATTGTGAATGGCATAGTTTCAAATAATCTGGAGTTGGCGGCATAATATAATGTAAATTGCTAATCGATAGAGGAATTGTGAGTTGCATTACCGATGCAATCAGGTATCAAAGATCAATCTACAGAAAAATTGAGATTAAAATTTAATTAAAAATTATACAACTATATTCCAATGGAATCGAATTTTTCAGAGAAACCGCGGGCTAAAAAACTTGAAAATGGATACGAAAGTGAAAAGCTAAATTTATTTAAGCTCTCCAGGTTATTAAGTGAAAGTAAAAATTATAAAAGCAGACTGAAAGAGGCCACTATCCTTATTCGTGATTTTTTTGAGTTCCCTGAAAATGCTTTTGTGCGTATTTCATATAACCATATGGAAATTTTAAGTACTGAATCGGGATTTATTGAATTTCCCAACAAAATAAGTAAATCTTTTCATACTATATTAAACAACAATCTGTTGATTGAAGTTTTTTACGATAATGATTTTCCCAAGGTAAAAGACGGGCCATTTTTTAAAGTTGAGAAAAACTTTTTTGTAAGTGCAAGTACACTCATATATTCCTACCTGAATCATTTGGAGGCATTGAATGAAATTGACGGCAGAAAGCCTGAAATGGAAAAAGTACTTGAAAAACAAAAAGAGAAGCAGAAAGAGCTGGCTTTTATAAGTAAAATTAATGAGATTGTTAAATCAGGGACTTCAGAGGCTAGAATTTTGCAGGAAATATGCTACGAGCTTCAAAAAGAGATGCAGTTTCCTGACTTTTCCGTGGTTCGGATTGTATTTGATAATGATGTTTTTTCTTCGCCAAAAGAATTTAGTGATTCTAAAGTTTTGCATACAAAATGGACCTTAAGAGAGACCTTTATTTCTGAAGGCAGATTAGGAACCATTGTAGTTTATTATCTTAAAGATTTTCCTGGCTTGGTAAAGGGGCCATTTTTAAAAGAAGAAAGGGAGCTGATAAAGAAGCTCTCCAGAATAATAACACAATTTTTAGATTATAAAACTTATACCAGAAACCACAAAACACCTGTTTCGCAAACCAAACCGGAGATAATAAACAAGGCAAATATTTCACCTGCCAAAAAGAAGTTTATTCAAAATTTCATGAATAAAAACAACCTTTCCCGTGATATTTTCCATGATTTAATGCCCTTTAAGGTGAAGGAAATTTTGCTTTTTGCAAATATGTACGATGCATTTAGCATAGATAAGGAAGGTCGGTTTTCAGATCATATCCTTGGAGAATATTATCAGCTTAATTTAACATCAATACCAAGAATAACTGCTGTTTCCACTTTAGATGATTTATTTCAGAAATTATATTCAGGCCATTATGATCTGGTAATAATAATGGCAGGCATAAATAAAAACACTCCGGTAGAAATAAGTTCTTACATTAAAAGTGAGTTTGAGTACATTCCTGTTTACCTTTTACTTAACAATAATGCCGATATTTCATACTATCAGGAGCCAAAAAATGAACTTAAATTTATTGACCAGGTTTTTGTTTGGAATGGAGATTCACGGATATTTTTTACTATGGTGAAACTACTTGAGGATCTTGTAAACGTTCAAAATGATACAAAGATTGGTTTTTCAAGGGTGATACTTCTGGTTGAAGATTCGGCAAAATATTATTCAAGATATTTGCCATTGCTATATACCAGCGTTTTAGAGCAAACAAAAAGGATTATCGATGAAATAAGTAAAATGGACGAGCTCTATAAGATTTTAAGATTAAGGGCAAGGCCAAAGGTAATGCTTGCAACTAATTACGAACAAGCTCTTGATATTTTTGAAAAATACAGAGATAATATGCTCTGTCTGATCACTGATGTGAAATTCCCTAAAAAGGGGAAAATTTTAGATACCGCTGGTTTTGAACTGGTTGAACATGTTAAGGAATATATTAAAGATTTGCCAACTGTTATTCAGTCTTCAAATATAAATAATCAGGGGCGTGCAGTTTTACTAAAGGCTAAGTTTATTGACAAAGGTACGGAGGCATTATTGCAGGAAATCAGAACATTTATCGGGGTAAATCTTGGATTCGGTGATTTTATTTTTAAGGATGTTCAAGGTGTGAAATATGATAAAGCTAAAAATCTGGAAGAATTTGTAGAGAAATTACATTATATCCCGGATCTATCAATTTTATATCATGCCGGGAAAAACCATTTTTCATTATGGTTTACCGCCCGGGGCGAAATGCAGATAGCTAAAATGCTCGCACCTTTGCAAGTAAGCGATTTTAAGTCAGCCACAGATATGAGGCATTACCTTATTAATGTAATTAATAATGCACTCTATGAAAGAACTAAAGGGAAAATAGTTGAATTTACAGAAAGTTCTCTATGGAGTGAGAGCAGTATAGCCAGTCTTTCACCAGGGGCCTTAGGTGGAAAAGGAAGAGGACTTGCATTTATCAACTCTTTGCTTTACAGCTTTGATATATCAGAATTTATTCCCAATATTAATTTGCGTACGCCGCGAACAGCCATCATAGGTATTGATGAATTTGAAGAATTTATAGAAAGTAACGGACTGAGTGAACAGATATTTGAGGAACAAAATTTTAATAAAATAAAAGGACTTTTTTTTACCGGAAAATTAAGCAATGCTCTGGTTAAAAAATTAAAAGTTTTACTAAGTCAAACAGACAGCCCACTGGCCATTAGATCATCCGGACTGTTTGAAGATTCATTAATGCAACCATTTGCAGGGGTGTTTGAAACCTATATTTTACCTAATTCGCATGATGATATTCAAGTAAGGTTAAGACATGTTTGTGAAGCCATCAAATTGGTTTATGCTTCTGTTTATTCTAAAGTTTCGCGCGATTATATTCAAGCCATTCATTATAAACTTGAGGAAGAAAAAATGGCTGTTATTATTCAGGAATTAGTCGGGAATTCCTATAAAGATTATTATTATCCTAACATCAGCGGGGTAGCTCAATCCTTTAATTACTACCCTTTTGGCCACATGGATCCAGAAGATGGTTATGCGGTTTGTGCTGTTGGCCTGGGTACTTATGTGGTTTCAGGTGAAAAATCCTATCGGTTTTGTCCAAAATACCCTACACTTACAAATAATACTCCCAAAGATCAGTTTAAAAACTCTCAGGTTCAGTTTATTGCAGTAAACAGGTCAAACAAAGAACTTAACCTGCTTGAGGGGGAAAATGCAGGACTGATTAGATTGGATATTGCTGAAGCCGAAATGCATGGGGCTTTAAAACACTGTGCATCAGTGTATCATCCTGAAAATGACATCATTTCACCTGGTTTGGATCAATATGGTCCGCGCATCATTAATTTTTCCAACATCTTAAATTACAATTATATCCCGCTGGCAGAAACGATTAGTTCAGTGCTCGATATTGTTCAGGAAGCCCTCGGTTCACCAGTAGAAATTGAGTTTGCTGTAGATTTAAATAAGGATAAAAACAAAAGGGCGACTTTTTATTTGTTGCAAATAA